>QMOP01000227.1 GCA_003650255.1 Caldisericota bacterium | reverse complement strand
GTTAGGGTTGTTATAAATGAAACTGAAATGGATCCTGACGAAATTGCAAAAGAAAAAGGATTTTCATTTTTAAAAGATATGATAAAAAATGGAATGGATTTAATAGGTTTTAGAATTAAAGAGGCAGTAAAAGGAAGGGATATTAGTTCTATTGAGGAAAAAGTTAGAGTTGCTAAAGAGGTTTTGCCGTCAATAAGAGTTATCCCTGATTTGATAAGGAGAAAAGAAGAGATAAAAAGGCTTTCAGAGGCAATAAAGGTAAATGAGGATATACTGTGGCTTGAACTTAAGAAGTTAAAAATAAATGAAAGTGAGGAGAATCTTAAAAGAAAGATTGCAGAAAGCATAGAATTTAAGAATGGAAAATTAAAACTTGAAGAGGAAACGATAGCATTTATGCTTAAAAATCCAGAATCTGTGGAAGAGTTTAGGAATATTTTAAAGCCAGAAAACTTTGATGGAGAGTATCATTCATTAATAGTAGAGAAAATTTTTTCTCTTTGTGAAAAGGATGAAGAAATTTCAGAATTTAAAGTTCTTGATTTAATTGAGGATGAAGAAGCGAAAAAACACTTTACTTCTATTATCTGGAATGTGAATGTTGAGAGTATAAATGATAAAGAACTTTTTTCTTCGTGGAAAAGAGAAATATTGAAGAAAGAGTTTGAGAGTTTGAAAAAAGAGATTGAGAATAGAATTTCAAATTCTGAAGAAATACCAGTAGATGTTTATAAAAAATTTCAGGAGGTTGTAAAACACCTTAAAAAAGGAGGGTGTTAATGGTTAAGAAAAAGGAAATCAAAAAAGAAAGTAAGAATGAGAGTAAAAAGAAAAGCAAAATAGGGGAGAAAAAATTAAGAGAACTTATTGCAAAGGCAAAGGAGAAAGGCGTTATTTCTTATCAGGAGATTGCAAATTCCCTTCCTCAGGAAATGCTTGAGGAAGGAAAACTTGATGAACTCATGACAAGACTTGAGAAAATGGGGGTGAGATTTGTTGATGAAAAAGGGGAAAAAGATACAGGACTTGTTTCTATTGGAGAGGTTCCTGAGTTTGATTCAACAGACACAATAAAGATGTATCTGAGTGAAATGGGTAAGGTTCCTCTTCTTACAAGAGAAGAGGAGGTTGATCTTGCTAAAGGAATAAAAGAGGAAGAGGATTGTTTGAAGTATATAACATTATCTTCACCAATTGCATTTGTTGAAATAAAACATATGGGAGCACTTGTAAAGGATGAGGTTATATCTCCAAAGGAACTTATGCCAAGAGGTAGAAAAACAGAAAGAATCTTACAGAAGATGAAAAAGAAGGTTTCAAAGACAGTAAGTATAATTGCAAGAAATGAGATGAGATTAAGGAAATTAAAAGAAAAGATTTGGAGTGGAAAATTTGAGGGAAAAAGGTTAGAGAGATTGTTAAAAGAGGAGAAGAATTTAAGGGAGAAAATTTATTCTTATATAGTTTCCTTAAATTTAAATAATGAGAAGATAAAAAGAATTATAGCGAAGATAAAATCAGCAGGGCAGAGAGTAGAGGAAATAGAAAAAGATGAAAAAAGGATATTAAAGGATTTGAAGATAGATATTAAAGAAGCAGAAAAATTTTTAAACAAATTAAGAAGAAGAAAAATGACTTCAAAGATGTTTAAGATTAAAACAGGAGTATCAGAAAAGGAGTTGCAGGAAATAAAGAAGGAACTTAAGAATATTGAAGCGAGAAAAAAAAGAATTCAACAACATTATATAATGAGTTGCGATGAAATTAAAGAGTTAAGTAAAGAGGTTGAAAGATTGGAAAATTCAATAAGAGAAAAGAAAATAAAAATTGTAAGAGCAAATTTAAGGCTTGTTGTAAGTATTGCAAAGAAACATCCAAATCCAAATCTTTCACTTCTTGATTTGATTCAGGAAGGTTCAATTGGTTTAATAAAGGCGGTTGATAAGTTTGAATACAAGAAAGGTTTTAAGTTTTCAACTTATGCTACATGGTGGATAAGACAGTCAATAAATAGGGCAATTGCTGACCAGTCACACACAATAAGAATTCCAGTTCATATGAAGGAGATAATTACAAAAATGGGAAATATTTCAAGGAAATTTCAGCAGAAATATGGAAGGGAACCAACTCCAGAGGAGTATGCGGAGATGCTTAAAGTTCCTGTTGAAAGGATTTATACTGTTTTAAGAGTTATGCAGGAGCCACTTTCTCTTTCTCAGCCAATAGGAGATGATGAGGATAGTGTTTTGGAGGATTTTATAAGTGATAATAAGGAGAAGGACCCTGAAAGTTTTGTAAGAGAACAGTTTTTAAAGGAAGAGATTGAAAAAGCATTAAGTACACTTACTCCAAGAGAGGCAGAGGTAATTCGTTTAAGATATGGAATAGGAAGAGGTTATCCAATGACACTTGAAGAAGTCGGGAAGAGATTTAATGTTACAAGGGAAAGAATAAGGCAGATTGAAGCGAAGGCAATAAGGAAGTTAAGACATCCTTCAAGG
>QMOP01000226.1 GCA_003650255.1 Caldisericota bacterium | reverse complement strand
TTCTTTATCCTTCCACTTACTATTCCAAGTTTAAAGTTCTTTTTCTTTAAATACCTGAAAAAACTCTCTTTAAGGAACAACCTCTCTCTCTTTTTTATACTATAATAAATTGAGTCAAAAGTATTTACAATCTCATCGTAATCAATTCCAGTAGTTTCCTTTAAAATTTTCATTCCATTTATGTGAGAAATTCCTTTTTTATATTTACCAATCCTTTTTAAAATCCCAAACATAACAAGGTCCCAGTCATTATTTATTCCATTTTTAAACTTAAACTCTATAATTTCGCTTTTCCGGAAAAGCGGAAAATGAAGTTTTTTCATAAAAAAGTTTACTGTTTTATGAATTGCAACATAATATGTCCTTCTATCATCAACTATAACTCCATCGCAATCAAAAATAACATAATAGTTTAGAGAATTTAGTTTAGAGTTTAGAGTTTTTTTATCTTTCAACTCTCAACCCTCAACTCTCAACTATTTTACAAAACCATTCAACTGTTCTTCTTATTCCTTCTTTAAAATCAACCTTTACTTCATAACCAAGAATTTTCCTTGCCTTTGAAATATCAGCAAGAGTATGCCTTACATCTCCGGGTCTTGGATTTGTAAATTTATATTTAACTTTTATTCCAAGAACATTTGCTATCTCCTCAGCAACCTCTAAAACAGTATAATTTTTCCCACATGCAACATTGAAAACTTCTCCCTTTGCTTCCTCAACAATACAGGCTTTTATTGTTGCATCAACAACATTATCTATATATGTAAAGTCCCTTGACTGCTTTCCATCACCATGAATAATCAAAGGTTCTTTCCTTTTTGTCCAGTTAATAAATAGAGGAATTACAGCTGCATATTTTGAAAAAGGACTCTGTCTTGGTCCAAAAACATTGAAATATCTTAATGAAACTGTCTCAAGCCCAAATGTCTTATAAAAAACTCTCATATAATATTCTCCTGCTATCTTACTTGTGGCATATGGAGAAACAGGAGAAGGTAATTGATCCTCTTTTTTGGGAAGAATCTCACTATCTCCATAAACTGAAGAAGAGGATGCAAAAACAACCCTCTTCACTTTATGCTCCTTTGCTTTTAATAAAAGTTTTAAAGTTCCTGAAATATTAACATCATTTGTGCTTAAAGGATCATCAACAGACCTCTGAACTGCTCTTAATGCTGCCTCATGAATTACAAAGTCAACCCCTTTTAATGCTTTTTCCAGTGCTTCATCATCTCTTATATCTCCTTCTATCAATTCAATCTTATCAAGGAATGGATCTAAATTTTCTCTTTTCCCTGTTGAAAAATTGTCAATAACCCTGACCTTTTCTCCTCTTTTTATAAGTTCCTCAACAATATTTGAACCAATAAAACCAGCACCACCTGTAACAAGATACCTCATCTTTTAACCCCCTTTAAACTTACTCCTATTTTTCTTAAATATTTTGAAAGAGTTCTTTTCTGAAGAATATATGATTCCGTTAAATAATCAAAAATATTTGGAGTGTTTTCTCCAACCTTATAAACATTTCCTTCTTCATCCAGAAATCCTGTAATAAGAATATACTTCCAGTTTTCATAATTTTTACTTCCCAATACATCTTTATCAATCTCAAAATTAATTCTATTTCCCACTATTTTAAAATCAATACTTCCTACTTCTTTTATATCCTCAAACTCGTATCTATAAAATTTACCTATTCCATTTTTAAATTCAAAAGCAATCTCCCAGTATGAAAAACTATCGCAAAAAGCATTTCTTCCTGGAAAAAATTTCATTGCTCCTTTTCTGAAAGCACCATTTATATCAATATATAAATCAACAAAAACATTTTTTAAATCTTCAACAATCTTTCCAAGTTTTATACTGAAAAAAAGTTTTCTTCCAATATCCTTAACAACAAACTCCCTTATATCAACCATTGAGTAACTATACGAAGTTGACTCCTCCACTCTATACCACCCAGGTCCTTTTGAATCTCCCATAGGGTCAAAAAATCTCAATATAAGACCATTTTCATTATCAAGTGGAAATGAAAAATAACCAAATTCAGGATAAAAGGTATCACCAATTTTTACTCTGAATTGAACAGTGCCACTACTCCTTTCTCTCAAATAATACTCTGGAATTGAAAACTCAATTGATGTTGTAATATTTACATCATAAACTCCAGAAATAAGTGAGTATGTATCATCTGAATTTGCTCTGTAAAATAGAAGTTTTCCTTTTTTAAATTCAACAAGATGTGATGCTGGAAACTCAAGCAAAGTTCCTGTTGAATCTTTAAAGGAATAGAAAGATGATGAAGGAGAATTAAAGTAAATCTTGAATGGAAAGAGTGTTGAATTTAAAACAAAATATATCTTCCCTTCTTCTTTTTTCCAGTAAAATTTTAAACCCTTCTCTTCTATAAAAACACTCCCCTCTTTTGCCTTCATCTCTCCACAAGAAAAAAAATCAAATATTTTCTGTGGAATTTTCTCTTGAAGCAATTTATAAATA
>QMOP01000225.1 GCA_003650255.1 Caldisericota bacterium | reverse complement strand
GATGATGACTTAATAGCACTTGTTGAGGGACTTACTCATTATGAGAAGAAGTTTGAACTTTTATCATTTCAGGTATCAACTGGCAACAAATTGAAACCATATGCTCTTGTTAAACTTATAAAAAAAGAAAAGGGGAAGAGAGTTGAAGTTGAAGGTGTTGGACTTGGTGATGGACCGGTGGATGCTGTTTTAAGAGCAGTTGATAATATTACAGGAGTAAAGGGAAAACTTCTTGATTATAGAATTGAGTCAGTTTCTTCTGGAAAGGATGCTCTTGGAGAGGTTTTTGTAAGAGTGAGGTTTAATGGAAGAAATTTTATTGGAAAAGGGGTCTCAACTGATGTTATTGAAGCAAGTATATTAGCATATCTTGATGCACTTTCAAAATATTTCTTAAGAAAATGAATATAATTGAGAAAATTTTAGCAAAAAATTCTGGAAAAAAAGAGGTATATCCTGATGATTTTGTATGGGCAAGAATTGATTTTGGAATTGCAAATGACATAACAGGACCTCTTGCAATAAGAGAGTTTGAGAAAAATGGTTTTAAAAAGGTAAAATATCCCAATAGAGCTGGTTTTATTCCAGATCATTTTACTGCAGCAAAGGATATTAAAAGTGCATATCAGGTTGATATTTTAAGAGAGTTTTCAAAAAAGCATAAGATAAAATATTTCTTTGAAATAGGAAAGGTTGGAATTGAACATGTTTTAATTCCTGATGAGGGTCTTGCTTTGCCAGGAGAACTCATAATAGGTGCTGATTCACATACATGCACCTATGGTGCACTCGGTTGTTTATCAACTGGTGTTGGTTCAACTGATTTTGCATGTTTTCTTGCTACAGGAAAACTTTGGTTTAAGGTTCCAAGAACAATAAAGATAATATATTTTGGAAAATTGAGAAAGAATGTTACAGGAAAGGATTTAATTTTATATACAATAGGAAAACTTGGAGTTAATGGAGCAAATTATAGAGCAGTTGAGTTTTCAGGAGAAACGATAAAGAATCTTCCTTTAAGTGATAGATTTACAATGTGTAATATGGTAATTGAGTTTGGAGGAAAATGTGGATATATGGAACCGGATGGAAAGGTATTAAGATATGTGAGGGAAAGGGCTAAAAGAAAATATACTCTAATATATAACGATAAAGAAGTTAATTATGAAAAAGTTATTGAAATTGATGTAAGAAAGATTGAACCACAGGTTTCATTTCCACATCTTCCGTCAAATTCGAAACCAATCTCAAGTATTAAAAAGAGGATTTATATTGACCAGGTTGTTATTGGTTCATGCACTAATGGAAGGATAGAGGATTTGAGGATTGCTGCAAAAGTTTTAAAAGGAAAGAAGGTTAAAGTTCCAACACTGATTTTTCCAGCAACACCAGATGTATACAAAAAGGCACTGGAAGAGGGATTAATAAAAATATTTATTGATGCAGGATGTGTTATAAATCCTCCAACATGTGGTCCTTGTCTTGGAGGCCATCTTGGTGTTTTGAGTAAAGGAAAAAAATGTGTTGCAACAACAAACAGAAACTTTATAGGAAGAATGGGAGATCCGGAGAGTGAAGTTTATCTTTCATCTCCTTACATTGCTAGTAAAGTTGCTACTAAAGGATATTTGGGAGGAGATTTATGAATGAAAGGGAGTATGGAAAGGTTATAATTTATCTTGAGAATTTGAGGATTGAGGGAAAGATTTACACAAGAGGTGAATATGTAAGAGGAAGAATTACAGATGCTTTAAATGACCCAAAGAAAAGGTTTATACCAGTTGTTGAAGCAAAGGTTTATTCAATTGATAAAGGTGAACTTCTTTATGATGTTCCATTTTTAATTTTAAATACAGATTATATTGTTTCTGTTATGCCAAAATTTAAGGAAATAAAAGATGAATAGGCAGTCCCCTGAAAAAGGCTTTACGAGCGAGGACATGGGGCATTCTACCCTGCCTGCCGGCAGGCAGGCGCAGCGAGTAGAGCGAGCCACATACGCGAGCGTCCTTTTGAAGGGGACTGCCTATGCCTATTAAAAGTAAGGATATGAAAAAAATGATAAAAGGAAGGGTTGTTAAACTTGGTGATAATATTGATACTGATATTATAATTCCAGCAAGGTTTTTAACAGAAATAGATGAAAAGGAACTTGGAAAGTATGCTTTTTACCCATTAAAAAAAGAGATAAAAGCAGGAGATATAATTGTTGCTGGTAGTAATTTTGGCTGTGGCTCTTCAAGAGAGCATGCTCCAAGAGCAATAAAAGGAAGGGGAATTCCAGTTGTTATTGCAAAAAGTTTTGCAAGGATTTTTTACAGAAATGCTATAAATACAGGACTTCCAATAATTGAACTTGATGAGGTTGATAGATTGAAAGATGGAGAGATTATTGAAATTGATATCAGAAAAGGAATTATTAAGGCAGAAAAAGAAATATTTAAAATAAAACCATTTCCAGAATTCATGCAGGATATTATAAATAAAGGAGGTCTTCTTCGTTATATAAGG
>QMOP01000224.1 GCA_003650255.1 Caldisericota bacterium | reverse complement strand
TTTCATTTTTTTCTTTATTAAATTTAATAAAAAATGTAATGCAATAAGTCAAGAAAAAATTTTTAGAATTTTAGTTAAACGTTTAACTAAAATTACTGTAAAAATAGTGGAAATTTAATTATTTTCCTTATTAATTTATTCCACATCTCTTAGCACAAGAAAAAAATTTTTTTCAAGAAGAATTTTTTATTGACAAAGTTTATTAAATTATTTATTTTTATTCCGTATTTTTATCTGAAAAAGGAGGTGAGAATATGAAATTTTCCTCTCTCCTCTCAAAATAATGGGGAGAGAGGAAAGAGGAGGTAAAAATGAAAAAATTTCCTGCCTCTCTCGGAAGGCATATTGTAGCCGAGTTTTATGGTTGCAATCATAAGTTCCTCAACAATGTTGAGGCGGTTGAAGAATTTATGATTGCAGCCGCGAAGAAAGCGGGTGCAACAATCATTGACTCAGTATTTCACACTTTCCAGCCTTATGGAGTGAGTGGTGTTGTTGTAATTGCGGAAAGTCATCTTGCAATTCATACCTGGCCTGAATATGGATTTGCTTCAATTGACATCTATACATGTGGAGAGGATGTTGATCCTTGGAAAGCATTTGAGTATCTTGAAGAAATACTTGAACCGGAAAATACAAGTGTTCTGGAACTAAAAAGAGGTGTTTTTCCAACGAAATGGAGTGGAATTTCAAGAAGAATTAAGGAAATTGTAAATGAATAAAAAATTGAAATGGATTACTGAGTATTTTACTCCTTATGAAAAGCATTCACATGCTATAAAAAGAATTGTTGTGAGTAAAAAGACAAAATTTCAGAAAGCAGTAATAGCTGATACATATGTTTTTGGAAGGGCTCTTTTCCTTGATGATGAGATTCAATCAGCAATTGAAGATGAATACATTTATCATGAAGCACTTGTTCATCCTGCGATGATACTTGTAAAAGAACCTAAGGATGTTTTGATTCTTGGAGGAGGTGAAGGAGCAACTTTAAGGGAAGTGTACAAAGTAAAAGGAGTTAGAAATGTCACCATGGTTGATATTGATGGAGAACTTCTTTCATTCTGTTATAAGTATTTAAAGGAATGGCATAAGGGAAGTTTTGATGATAAAAGAACAAAAATTGTTATTGATGATGGAAGAAGATTTATTTTTAATACATCCTGTTTGTATGATATTATAATATCAGATTTACCAACTCCTATAAAAGGTGGACCAGCATATCTTCTTTATACAATTCAGTTTTATAGGAAACTTAAAGAAAGGATTAAAAAGAACGGAGTTTTTGTTCTTCAGGCAGGTTCTGGAGCAATTCATGAAATAAAGTTTCACCACTGTCTTTATTACACCCTTAAGAAACTTTTTAAGTTTGTAACTCCGTATTACGTTTATGTTCCATCTTTTGATGTTACATGGGCTTTTCTTATTGCAAATGATAAATATGATGCTTCAAAGATTTCTTCCAAAATGATAAATGATTATATCAGAAAAAGAATTAAAGGAAAATTGAAATTCTACGATCCAGAATCTCATACTCATATGTTCTCAATTCCTCTTAATATAAGAAAAATTCTTTCTAAAAAAGGAAGGGTTATAACCGATTCCCATCCAATTTTTTCAATGAAAAAGTAATGTCTTCACCATTTTATAACTCTCTTTTAAGACACATTAAAAGAGAAAAGGTCTCATTTCATACTCCTGGACATAAACAGGGAAAAGGGTTTCCTAAGAAATTTAGAGAATTTTTAAAAGAAAATCTTTTTAAAATGGATGTAACAGTACTTGAGGATATAGATTCAATTCATTTTCCAGAAAAGGAACTTAAAGAAGCAGAAAAATTACTTGCAAAATTATACAATGCAAGACATTCCTTTTTTCTTGTAAATGGTTCAACAGAAGGAAACATTGCTGTTATTTTAAGTCAGTTTTCTTCAGGTGATTCAATTCTTGTATCAAGAATGGTTCACCGCTCTGTTATATCCGGGATGATTCTTGCAGGTGTCTGGCCTGTCTGGATGAAACCAGAGGTTTTAGAAGGAGAAAATATCATACTTGAATGTTCTTCTGAAATTGTTGAAAAGTATTTAAAGGAGTTCCCAGAAGTTAAAGCAGTTTTTATTACATCTCCGACATATAATGGTGTAATACCTGATTTAAAAGAAATATCAAGAATAACACATAAGTATGAAAAACTACTTATTGTTGATGAAGCATGGGGGCCTCATTTAAAATTTTTAGAAAATGGCTTTTCAGCAGAAGAGTCAGGTGCTGATATTGTTATTCAAAGTTTCCATAAGGTTTTTCCTGTTTTTTCTCAAGGTTCAGTTCTCCATGTTTTCTCTGATAAAATAGATATAGAAAAATTAAGAGAAGTCCTTTCTTTTCTTCACACAACAAGTCCATTTTACCCGAATATCGCGGTAATGGACTGGGTGAGAGATTATTTTGAAAAAAGAGGTAAACTCCTTGTTGAAAAACTTTTTGAGGTAGGTAAGTACGCTATAAAAAGATTGAGTGAAGTTCAGGATATAAAAGTTTTTTCTCCT
>QMOP01000223.1 GCA_003650255.1 Caldisericota bacterium | reverse complement strand
TACAGGAGATAAACAAAAGGGGTTATAAACCCTATTTTCTAATAGACCAGATTGAAAATATTACTCAGAAAGCATTAAGTTTTTTAAGAAGCTGGTTAAGGTATGCAAATTTTGTAATAACTTCCAGACCTGACCCTTACATAAGGAATCTTCGTTCTTTTATCTGGGATTTAGAGTATCAAAAAATTCTTATTCATCCATTAAAAGAAAAAGAAGCCAAAATACTGTTTGATCAATATTTAAAAATAATCAATCTACGTTTACCAAAAAGAATAATAAATTTCTTTAAAATAAGGATTCTCAAACACATATTTCCAGTTCCAAAAGCAATAATTTATTCTATAAACTATCTTTTTAATCTCACTCAAACTGGTGTAAAGATAGATAAAAAGACCATAAGAGAACTTCCCTTACACAGAAGTGGAATAAGAGAAAAGGATATGACAGTAGTTTTATTCTTACTTGCGATTTCATTTTTTATCATGAGATTTTTAACAATGAGGGGAACACAGGGGTATCTATACGGAGTTTTTGCTATTTTATCTATCAGCAGTCTTTGGATATACCGTTTAGGAGCAAAAAGATTACTTTTTAGAGAAGAGAACCAGCTCATATATAATTCTTCTCAGGAGTTAAAAGGGAAAATAAGGAAGTATCTACCAGTAATATCACATTTAATTGCTTCAACCCTATTTACTCAAATTATCTTTGCAACATTCACATTGAAATACAATCTCATAACACTTTTATTTGCTCTTATTTTCTCTTTATTGCCGGATATTGACCATCCCTATTCAACAATCGGAAAACTTGTAAAGAGATTATCAGAAAAAATAGAAGAAAAATTCTCCCACAGGACAATCACCCATTCTTTAATTGCATTAATTATACTTTCAATTTTTCTTTTTCCATTAAATTTTCTTGATTGGCATTTTTATTTATCTTCTCTTTTAGGATTTACTTCACACATTCTCTATGACTGCCTTTCACCAGCAGGAGTAAAGATATTCTATCCCTTAAAATACTCCTGTGTGATACCAGCCATGGAATCTTTAAGAGTTCCAGTAGGTTCAAATAGAGAAGCGATTTTAAGTTTATGCATGTTTATCCTCTGTTTAATAACCTATCCCATAGCTTCTTTAGGCTGGGGTTCAATCTATCAAAGAGTGATGGCTGATCCTTTCAGTGCACCGGATGAGATAAAGAAACTGATAAATAGATACGAAGTTTACTGTGTAATAGAAGGAGTCTGGGCAGTATCATTACTTCCAGTAGAAAAAGAGAGATTTAGAGTAATAGCAGTAAGAGGAGCTCAAATCTGGGTGGAAAAGGATGAAAAAGTCTATCGTTTAACTCCTGAGAGTGCTACTTCCAGCATTATCATCTCCCGAATCAGAATCTATAAAGGAAAAAGAGTAAAGAGAATAGCCCGGACTATTCACATAAAATACCCAATTTCATTTAATTCCCTTCCAATTCCAGAAGGTGCAATTGTATCAGGAAGACTCACCTGCAATGTACATCCCCGGCTGTTAGAAGAGTTTCCAGTAAGAGAAGCAACAGAGGAGTATCCAGTAATTCAATTTAAACCTTATGGAAAGAGAGGAAAAGAAATGGTAAGGGGAGATTGTGATTTAATTCTTAAATATGCGACATATTCCTATATTGAAAAACTGAAGAAAGAAGCAATCATTGTTTTAAGTGGTGATATTATCATAACAGAGGTTGTAGAAAGATGAAAAAATGTTCAATCTGCAAGAAGGAGATAAAAGAGAAAGACAGAATAGTGGAAACAGATTATTTTGGAAAACTTTCAATATTACATAAAGAATGTTTTTTAAGAAAAAGATCAAAAAGGAGGTGGAAAAGATGAAGGAAAAAAGAACTCTTTTTGGTGGAAAATTCCCTTCCACTTTACAGGCAAGGTATTTTCAACTTGTAGAGATTAGTTTTCTCATTTATTCAGTTCTTCTTGTCCTGTGCAATTTCCTCATTTTCTGGATTTTTGTAAAGAATTCTCAGATTGGAGAGTTCGCATTAAGGCAGTTAAAATTAAATTTTTTACGTCTCTGCGGTATAACCTTTGTCTTACTTTCATTCTTTCTGCTTATATCAGGAATTATCTCTTTAATTCTTTCAAGAAGATTTACAGGAAAAATCAGAAGAATTGAAAAAGAGATAAAAGAAATAGCAAAAGGGAAAAATGACCTCATCTCAGTGAGAAAAGGAGATGAACTGGAAGAACTGGTAGAAGCGATAAATGAGCTAATAGTGAGCAGTAAGCAGTGAGGAGAAAACAGGAGGAAAAATGAAGTTTTATTATGTTTTTGGAAGATGGATTTTGTTGAATTTAATTTTTCTTTTACTTGGAGCAGGATTTTTAATCTATCCAGAGTTAGAGAAGTTTAGAGAGCAGAAAGAAGAGATAAAAGACCTATATCTTGCCACAGCAACACTTGATTTTGACCTCTATGAACTTGCAAAAGAGATGAGAAAAAAGAAGGATTTTCTCCAGAAATTAGAAGAAAATTATTTCTATCAATTAAAATTAT
>QMOP01000222.1 GCA_003650255.1 Caldisericota bacterium | reverse complement strand
TATTTCAGAAAAACCAGCACCATGTTCTTTTTTAATCAAAAACTCCCAGAATCTATTTCCAAATACAATCTCCTCTTCTCCATCACAATCAATATCCTCAACAAAAAATTTAATAAAATCTTCATCCTTATACTTCAACCTTTCATACTCCTTTAATGCTTTGATAAAATTTGAATAGTTCTCCTGCCTTATATCGAGTAAATAAACTCCACCAAATGTTCCATGCCAGAATGGACAGTTACACTGAGACCTGTAAATGAAATCTTTTGCTTTTTCATTATCTTTAAAATTATCAAGATCTTTTGAAAGACAGAATATTCTTTTCTGCAATTGATTTGCCTCTGGATATTTTACAAGCATATTCTTCCAGTAACCGGGTCTGAAAAACATTTTACATGGATCATCCTCATCTTTTTTACTCAAAATTTCCTCTTTTGTTTTTTCATAAATAATCCTTGCATCATGAAACAAGCTCCATCCATCCATCTCAGTATAAGAAGCTGTTGGAAGATATATTCTTCCTTCTGGAAAATGTTTCTCAATAAAATCTCTAAATCTTATAGAAATCAAAGAACCTCTTTCCTGAAGTTCACTAAATTTTGTAAGAAATTTTTCAAGCCACCTGTCTTCATATACATGCTTATATGTATGGGGCCATAATCCAAATTTTTCTCCATCATCCATAAAAACCATCACTCCACCACCATTCATATCAAGTTCTTCAACAATCCAGGAAAATGTCTCTTCAACTCCACTAAAAGGAATCATGTATCTTAACTTCTCTATTATTGGAAAAACTTTAATACTTTTTGTAAAATGTTCAACTATATAATAACCATAAAGTCCCCCTCCAAAAACTCCTGCTCCTTTAAAATGGTAATCATCAACAACAGTATACTCAATCCCGGCATCTCTTATTGATGAAGGTAGGTCAGGTTCCCACACCCTTTCTGCAAGCCACATTCCTCTTATTTTGAAATTAAAAATTTTCTCAAGATACTCTTTATATTTTTTAATCTGACCAATCCTATCCTTTTCACTTATCATTGTAAGAATTGGCTCATAAAATCCTCCTCCAAGAATCTCTATTCTCTCCTCTCTTATAAACTCTCTAATAAGTTCTATAAACTCTGGATGTTTTTCAACAAGATAAAGAAGAAGTGAACCTGAAATATGAATTTGAAATTTTATTTTAAAATCCTTCATTATTTTTAAAAATGGTAGATATGCTTTATTATATGCAAGTTCCATTATTTCAGGAGAATTACCAAGTGGCTGATGAAGATGAACTCCAAATATAAAGTAATTATTTCCCACTTTCCTTCTCCAGAAGCTTTCCTATATCTATACCAAATTCCTGAGGAATCCCCCTCCCTTCAATTTTTACTCCCATATCCTTAAGTTTCTTAAAAATTCTTTTTTCTTCATCATTCCAGTAAATTGCTTTCCATATACAGTATTTCCCTTCTTCATAATGAATACAGCCAACATTTAACTCTTTTAATTCAACTCCTGCTTCTACCAATTTAAGCACTGTCTTTACTCCTTTCAAAAGGACAATACTTTTTTCTTTCTCCTCCTCCCACTTTTTCCATTTTTCCTTTAAATTTCTTGTATCTGAAAATTCAAGTTTAATACTCTCATCAAGGGAAAATCTCATCATACTTTTCTGAAATTCATCATTAAATATCTCATCATCAACTATTATTATCTTATCAAGTCCATAATACTTTACCCACCCCTCAACAACCTGACCATGAATTAATCTATCATCAACTCTTACAACCTTTATCATTTAAAACTTCTTTTATATTTTTTATTGATCTCTTTGCCTCATTAATTGCAATCTCAACAACCTCATCAATACTTTTTTCTTTCCTCCTTATGCAAGCACTGAGAAGCATCGCAAAGTTAAATCCTGTTATAATTCTCAACTTGTTATTACCTTTAAAAACATTCAAACTTAAATTACATGGGGTTCCACCGAGGAAATCCACAAAAATTATGAATTCCTTTTCACTGGTCAAAACTTCAAGATTCTTTTTAATTTCACAAAGATTACATCCCTCTGATAAATCAATTGCATAAAACTCCTCCTGTTCTCCTATCATTCTCTCAATCTCTTTCTTATAAGAAGAAGCAATTCTACCATGAGCAAAAATTAAAATCCCAATCATATGTCTCTATAAAAAACATTAACTCTATAACCCTTCTTTTTTAAAAATGTTTTTAAATGTGAACCAACGGCAACAGATCTGTGTCTTCCTCCTGTGCATCCAACAGCGATTATCAAAACATTTTTTCCTTCTTTTTCAAAAAGAGGAATGGAAAAATCAAAAAAACTTTCAAGTTTTTCAATAAAATCTTTTGCTTCTTTATTTTTAAATATAAAATTCTTCACTCTTCTATCTTTTCCGATTAAACTCTTCAGTCTTTCAACATAATGAGGATTTGGAAGGCATCTTGCATCTATGACAATATCAGCATCCTTTGGTATTCCAAAACGATAACTAAACGAAATTATATTTATTTTAATTCCTTTTTCAGGAAAAAGTATTTCCTTAATCC
>QMOP01000221.1 GCA_003650255.1 Caldisericota bacterium | reverse complement strand
GTTATAGATTTCATTGGTGAGGAGAATTTATCACTTAAAGATGTTGCAATAAAAGGTGTTGAATTGCTTAAAAGAAGAAAAGTAAGTTTAAAAGAGGAAAAATATCTCAATTTAATAGGAAAATTAAGAAAAAAGGTAAAAGGAGGATTTTTTAGAGGTTTTTATTCTGGCGGAACCCTTGCAAATGAAGCAGTTTTCTTTTTTGAAAAATCAAATATAAAAGTTTATTCAAATGTAACAAAGAAAAAGGAGTTTCTCCTTCCAACAGGATTTAAAAGCAAAGAAAATACTGTTGTTGATATGGGAGAGGATGAATTCACAAGGGGAAAACCACATCCAATGATTGATTTTTCTTTAAGAAAGGAAAGAATTGTAAAGGAAGCAAAGAATAAAAAGGTAAAGATAATATTTTTTGATATTGTTCTTGGATTTAATGCTCATCCAGACCCAGCAGAAGAGATTAAAGATGCTGTAAAAAGAATAAGAAGGAAGGATCTGGTTATTCTTTCATCAATTACAGGGGTTAAAGAAGACCCACAGAATCTTTTAATTCAGGAGAAAAAATTAAAGGAACTCGGTATATTGACATTTAAAACACACAAAAGCATGATTGATTTTATTATTAAATTGATTAAATGAAGAGGGAGTATTTAGAAAAGGTATACAAGAATCAAAGAATTTCAATTTACGAGATTAAACCTTTTATAGAAAATCTTAAAAGGTTTATTGTTTCAACAAAATATACATCAAAAATTCTAAACCTTCCAGAAATTTATGGAACAACATATATAGAAAATCTAAAAACAGGCATGAAATTGATATTGCACTCTTCCTTTTTCAAGAGTATGTTTAAAGATGTAAATGAAAGCACAACAAATGTCCTTGTTTTTTTAAGAGGGGGACTTAATTTTTCACTTTATGAACTTCTTTATAAAGAGTATGGATTTAAGAAACATACTGTATCCTTTATGACCTCTGAGAGATACAAAAAAAAGGAGCACTGGAGGATAAAACATGATCAGTACAGGAAATTTGTAATAATGGATAATATGAATATCTTTTCTGGTGATGTTGTTGCAACAGGAACAACTCTTGAAAATGGATTAAACATTCTAAAGGAGTATGTAGAAATGAAAAATATAAAGATTAAAAAATTTGTTTTTTTCACAATAGGTTCAAAAAAAGCAGAAGATATTTTTATACGATTCAAGAAATACTTTAAAGATACAGAATTTTATCTCATCTATCTTGAAGGAAGATTTAAACTTGTTGAAAATGAGAATGAGTTTAGAATATGTATTCCAGAAACAGACCTTGTAAGGAAAGGAGGACTCATTTCTCCTGAGTTTGAAATCTCTTCCTATAACTTTTCAAATTCCTTCATTGAAAGGTGTATTATATATGATGTAGGAGCAAGAGCATTCAATTATAAAGATCATATAAAGGAGGTTATCAATTACTGGAAGAGTTTAATTGACTTAAATCTAAGCTTTGAGGATATTCTTTATGAGAGATGGAGATATTTTGGTTCTGATAAAGAAATTATGGAAGAAAAAAAGTTTAAATGGAGAAATGTTAGAGAAGATTTAATTAGAAAAGCGGTAGAAAATTACAGAGAACTTGAACACAAAGTAAAAAATACAAATTTTAAAAAGTTTGCTCTTCATAGGATAAAAAAACTTGAGGAGGAATTATGAAAATTTTAAATTTAGGTCTTGAGTCCTTTTACAGAACAATCCTTGAACAGGGAAATGAAGCAGTAAATATCTCCTTTAAACCATTTAAACTTCTTGATTATATAAAAAAGATATTTAAAAATTACGAAAAAGTTTTTGAAGCAAATAAGAATGCTTTTAAAATACTTTCAAATGGGCATCCAGTTCTTATTGATTTAAAACTTGCAAAAGAGGTAATTCCTGAACTTGAAAATAATTTAATTCTACATGCAGGGCCTCCAATTGAAATTAAAAGGTTATCAGGACCTGTAAGAGGAGCAATTGAGGGTGCACTTATTTTTGAAAGAAAGGCAAAAAGTCTTGAAGAGGCAAAAGCTTTACTTCAAAGTGAAAAAATTAAAATAGAACCATGTCATCATTATAATGCTGTAGGACCAATGGCAGGAGTTTTATCTTCTAATATGTGGGTTTTTGTTGTGAAGAATAAACTTAAAGGGAATATTGCTTACTGCAGTTTAAATGAGGGGTTAGGGAAAGTTTTAAGGTTTGGAGCAAACACACCGGATGTTATTGATAGATTAAAATGGATGAGGGATGTTCTTGGCCCTATTTTAAAAGAGGCAATAAAACTGAAAAAGGAGATTGATTTAAGAAATATAACAAGTCAAGCACTTTTAATGGGAGATGAGTGTCATAACAGAAACATTGCAGCGACAAATCTTTTCCTAAAAGAGATAACTCCTGCTCTCCTTGAAACGAAGTTTTCAAAGAAGGAAATTCAAAGTGTAATAAATTTCATATCGCAGAATCCACATTTTTATTTGAATATTTCAATGGCAGCATGTAAAAGTATTGCTGATTCAATCAAAGGAATAAAAAATTCATCAATAGTATATAC
>QMOP01000220.1 GCA_003650255.1 Caldisericota bacterium | reverse complement strand
TTACAGATTAAAGATATTGTTTTTATTGACACAATCAGAATTGCTTTTATCGGCGTAAGAAATGGTATGCAGGATATTTACCGAATACATATGAATGGAACTGAAATTGTAAATCTTACAAATAATACTCCACCAACTCCTCAATATGGTCGTCTTGTAAGTACATGGAGATACAGAGATGATATTACATTTTTTGATTATATTCACAATGCTACATATTATCTTACAGAGTTAATTTATTCAAAAAGAGACTGGCAACAATATGGATATGGCAGATGGGATGTATATTCTTTCAATGTTGATTTTGGAACAGAAGTAAATTTAACAAAAACACCTGATATTGATGAATATGACCCCTGTTTTGGAAATATAGCAGATTTTTGGAGAGGAGATATGTTTTATTCTGCTTCTCTATTGGCTGGACCTGATGTATGGAGAGCAAATTATGAATGGTATGACTGGTATACTGTAAGTAATTCTTTAAAAGACCAGTGGACAGGAACAACTTCAACAACTGAAAATGCAGGAATGATTGATTTTATTCCATCAACATTCTTTGGGATTTCAGAAAAAATAATAACAATTCCAGAAACAAGATTTTTCTATATAGATGGAGGGAACATTTACAGGGCTGATTATGATGAAAATACTTCTAACTGGAATTTAACACAGACAATAACAACTCCTGCAACAAGAGCAGAAATTTCAGGTGCAAAAAATGGAGGAGTTATTGCTTATACAGGAGGAATTTCACCTACTTATATAACAAAACTAAATCATGATGGAACAGGAGAAGGTATTTTTGCTTCTGATACGGTGGATTTAAGAAACTCATTTGTTTCTGCAGATGGAAGATGGATAATTTATGTGAAAGAAGAAAGTGGTGGAACTTACGGAATTTATGGGAAATTAACATCAGGAGGAGCAGAGCAGACGATTTTATCAGGAGTAGCAGAAAGAATTGGAGAAGTTGCATTGAATGATGATATGACAAAAGTTGTATATTCAAAAGAAGAAAGTAGTGGAAAATACGACATTTATATAAGAGATATAATCATTACAGCAACAACCATAACTGGCAGTGGAACTCCAGTTAATATTACAAATAGTGTAAATGCAGATGATAGATTTCCTTCATTTTCTCCTGATGGTCAACTTATAATTTTTGTTTCTGATATCTGGGACAATACTTCCAGAGTTTTCACTATGGATATGAATGGAAATGGACTTACCCTTGTTGTTGGAGATGAAGATGGAAATCCAGTAAACCCTGCATGGCCATTTTTTGGCCCTGTAAATTATGATGAAAGTAATTATTATATTTCTTACATTTCAGATAATCCAGCAGCAGGAACAAGAACAATAAAAGTTGCTTCCTTCCCAGAAACTGACCCAACTCCTGATGATGGAGAAAATCTTGCAACTTTATTATATGATACTGAAATTTCCCCTTCTGATGATAAATATGTATGGGTGGTGAAAAGAGAAAAGGGAACAATTGTAGGAGAAAGAAGGATACCTGAAAGAATTGGTTCAGATTTAAACTTTACCTATCAGATTGTCATAGATACAGATGAAGCAAGTTTGCCTTCAAGTTTTACTTTAAATGAAATTTTACCCAATACTTTCAACATTAATTCAATTTCCATAGATGGAATTCTTATACCGGGAGCAAACTATTCAGTATTTAATAATTTTCCTTACTCTGGACTTCAGACATTAAAAATCTTCTTTTACTCTGGATATAATTATGGAATAAAAGACCATCTTATTGAAATTACAGTTAAATCTCCTTCAACTACTGGAAATTACTCAATCAGTGGAAATATTAAATATCTCCTCAACGGAACATTTAACAGAGAAGAAAATATTTCTGGAAGTGGTAAAATAAGTGTTTCTCCTCCTTTTATGCCTGTAGATATATATGACCAGAATGATAATGCTCCTGATTCAAATGGAGTCAGAGTATCAAATGGAAATACAACCGAGCCGAATGGAATAATTGATGATTATGACTTACTTTATGCAATTGATTGCTGGACACTTGATAAGCAACTTTCAGGATACGGACCAAAATGGCCTTCTGATATAAGCAACTGGGATAATATAATACTTGCTGTAATAGATATCTGGGCATCTCAAGGGAAAAAAGGATATTATGACCCAACAGGCGGAGGAGTAAATGCTAATGTGAATAATACCCAAAAAGAACCTGGAGAATATGTATTTATTGGAGATAAAGATACTGATAATCTTCCTGAAATATACGCACCTGATGGAGTAACTCCTGGATATCCTGAAATGTTCTGGACACAGGGAGAATGGGCTAATCCATAAATTTGATTTTTACCTGAAAAAAACATATCATTTATCCAAAATGGGAAAAACAAATTTTCTGCTTATCATTTTCTTTATTTTATTTATGAACATTTCTCTTTTTGCTTCAGATACAGCAACAAGGGACTTACCTCCTTATTATGTAGCGGGAGGGACTTTTGAAGTTACAATTTATGTAAATACAGATACGGAAAATCCACCGAATGGAGTGATTTTAAGTGAAACATTACCTTCTAAC
>QMOP01000219.1 GCA_003650255.1 Caldisericota bacterium | reverse complement strand
ATATCCTCCCTGCACTATTTTATCAATCCATCTTTGGTCTGTGACAGGAGTGTAAATGCCTCCATCATGAAGTGGGGGAAGATAATTATCATAATCATTGGCATACATTTGAATTCCTAATCCGAGTTGTTTCAAGTTATTCATACATACTGTCTGTCTTGCTTTTTCCCTTGCCCTGCTTAATGCTGGTAGTAACATCGCTGCAAGTATTGCTATTATTGCTATCACCATAAGAAGTTCAATCAGTGTAAATCCTTTCTCGCTGAAATCCCTGAAGCAAAACCTATCTTTCATTCTTCACCTCCTTTATACTTTCACTTTTTCAGAAGATAAAATAAGGAAAAGTTGACCAAATAAGATTAAGAGGAACCACACATACCTGCTCCCCTCCATCACCTCCTTTCTTACTTTTGTGCATTATACTATATTTTTGAAAATATGTCAAATTAGCAAGTTGCTATAAACATATCCTTCCTGGCACGGTTTCATCCGCAGGTGATATATATGAATTAGAATTACGAAACTCTCCTTCCAAAAATATCTTTTTACTGGTGTCTGCCTTTTCCTTGTTAATATATCTAACACCAAATACTAACTCAAATTCTTTCTAAAATTTCTTAAGTTTTTTTACCTGTTTCCCAATCAAATCCCGGACATCCAGAGTAGAACACAACCTTTTCATATAAAAATCCTGTTTTGTCTTTAAGGGTTATCATTCTCTAACTCATCATTAGTTGGCAAGAGTATACAGCAGACCAGTAGAGAAACTTTAGAGAAAGATGGAATTTTTTCTTTTATACTCCTTGTCTCCTAAATTTCTACCCCCTGGGCTCTTAAATTCTCTTGTAGTTCTTTAATATCCACTTCTCTGGGAGTAATTTTTCTTCTAACAGCTATTGCTGCAGCTGTTCCTGCCGCCTGACCAATGGCAAAACAATTGGCAGTGACACGCAAAGCACTATTAGCATCTCTGGTACTGGAAATACACCTGCCAGCAACTAAAATATTCTCTAACCCCCTGGGCAATAAACATCTATAAGGGATTTCACTTGGCTTGGATGGATACTGTAAGTTAATTTTCCTGTCGGTTTCATCTTTTCTACTACCATCTGAACTATGCAAATCTATCATATAGGTATTTCTGGCAATAACATCTTTAAAAGTGGTTCCTTGCAAGATATCCTTACCAGTAATAATATAATCTCCTATTATTCTTCTTGTCTCTCGCACACCAACAAGAGGAGATATAGCAACTATGTATGAGTTCTGAAAGCCATCAATATATTTCTTAAAGAATCTGGCTATTTCAAAAACGAATCTGCGTCCTTCAATCTGTGCTCTGGTTAAATCTTCAGGTTTAGTTCCGTCAATATTGAGCACATAAGGATTGTTAAATACTAATTCCCCTGGTCTACCAGGCATAGCAAAACCAGCATAAGCCCAATCTGCAGAATGAATTTCATTCTTTTCCTTCGCTTTTTTAATTAAACTTTCAAAAGTGCTTAAAGCAATTTGCGGATAGGTTAGATTACTACATTTTATATCCCCGGGATATTCCTGTTGATATCTTCGAGTAAAAGCGATTGCTTTTTTAATATCTATGTTTCCCAGAATAAAACGCAGGGTTACAGGCATCAATTTGCCCCGTTTATCTCCTTTCTCATATTTTGCTCCTGCCCGGTAAGCAATATCTCCATCTCCAGAACAGTCAATAACTATTCTGGCTTTAACTTCTTGAATTCCTGATTTGCTGGCAATTTTGATTCCTTTGATAATATTACCCTCTGTTAACGCCCCTACACCAAGTGTATAATACAATAACTCAACTTTTGCTTCTTGACACATTTCTTCTAAAACTAACTTCATATACTCTGGATTCTGGCCCCGTCCATAGGCGGGTTCAAAAATAGCATCATATTTTTTAAGTTTTTTAATTAATTCTAAATAAAATCCTTTATTTATCTCTCCACCTAAAATTGGCGAAAGTAATCCACCTGTAAGCATACCCCCTAAATATCCCTGCTGTTCAACCAATAGAACCTTTACGCCGAATCTTGCAGCACTTATAGCCGCTGCTGTTCCAGATGGACCTCCACCAATAATAACAATATCCTTCATTTGATGATGCTTACTATCCATATTTATTTTCTTTTTAACTTTTCCAGTCAAAAATAACTCCAAGAAATTCGGCTTTATTATTACTTAATCCGTTATATGCTTTTTCATCTTCTTCAGGTCTGAGTATGTGAGTGATTAATGGTTTTATTTTTAGATGATCTTTTTTTATAAGTTCAAATATTATTTTTGAATTTTGTTCAATTGAATGTTTTACAAAAAGGTCTGTCTTAACAGAATACTGCCATTCATATGCTTCTTTGAATTCTATTGACCCCCGGGGCTCTAAATGAATGTTTTGAAGAACATCGGCCAAATCCGTTTTGTATTCTTCTCTTGAACTTCCCAGCAGAATAATTTCCCCTCTTTTTGAAATGAGGGGTAAGGAATCAACAATAGCCGATGGAATTCCAGTAGTTTCAATTAATGTTGAAACACCTTTGTTCAATGTAAGAACCATAATTTTATGT
>QMOP01000218.1 GCA_003650255.1 Caldisericota bacterium | reverse complement strand
TATTGCTTTTTCTTTATTATTCACCTTTTAAGTCGTTAAACATTTATTTAAAAGTTTTCTTTGATATTTTAGTGGGATTTCTTGTTTATATAATTTCATGTTATTTTTTGGGAGTTCTTCCAGTAAAATCATAAATTTACTATAATAAACCTTTAAGTGTTAAGATGGGGGTGAAATATGAAGACGATACAGGAGATTAATGAAAAGATAAGAAGGAGAAAGGTCAAAGTTTTGACAGCTGAGGAGATGGTTGAGTATGTCAGGAAAAAAGGAGAAAAGGTTGCAGCAAGGGATATTGATGTTGTAACAACTGCAACATTTGGTCCAATGTGTTCTTCAGGAATGTATATAAATCTTGGTCATTCAAAGCCAAGAATTAAACTTGGAGGAGGAAGGGCATATCTTAATGGTGTTCCATGTTATTGTGGTTTTGCTGCTGTTGATATTATGCTTGGTGCAAATGCTCTTCCTGATGATGATCCAAGAAATAGCAATCATCCAGGAGAGTTTAGATATGGTGGTGGTCATGTAATTGAGGAGTTTGTAAGTGGAAAGGATATTGTTTTTGAAGGTTATGCTTATGGGACTGACTGCTATCCGAGGAAATATATAAAGACGAAGATAAATATAAAGAGTGTAAATGAAGCAGTGCTTTTCAATCCAAGGAACTGCAGTCAGAATTACAATGTTGCTGTAAATCTTTCAGATAAAACAATTTACACTTATATGGGTGTATTAAAGCCAAAACTTGGAAATGCAAACTACTGTTCAGCAGGCGTTTTCTCTCCTCTTTTAAGAGACCCTCTTTACAGAACAATTGGAATAGGAACAAAAATCTTTCTTGGAGGAGGAATTGGATTTGTTTCATTCTGGGGGACACAGCACAATCCTTGTGTTAAGAGGGATGAAGATGGTCTTCCACTTTTTCCTTCTGGAACACTTGCTTTAATTGGTGATTTGAAAAGAATGAGACAAGAATATTTAAGAGGAGTGAGTATGTATGGTTATGGAGTGAGTTTAATGGTTGGAGTTGGAATACCAATTCCTGTTTTAGATGAGGAAATGGCATATATTCTTGGAATTCCAGAGGAGAAGATACTTGCACCAGTTGTTGATTATTCAGATGTATATCCAAACAGAAAGAGTGAAGTGATAAGATGGGTAAGTTATAAAGAATTAAGAAGTGGAGAAATAGAGATTATGGGGAAAAAGATTCCAACCGCTTCCCTTTCAAGTTTTTATAAGGCAAGGGAGATTGCAAATATTTTAAAAAAATGGATAAAGAGTGGAAAGTTTTATCTTACAGAAAAGGTTGAAAGTTTACCTGGTCCTGAAAGTAATATTAAAGTCAATTTTCTTGAAGAAAAGGATAAGGCAGTCCCCTGAAAAAGGCTTTACGAGCGAGGACATGGTGCTTTCTACCGCAGCGAGTAGAGTGAGCCACATACGCGAGCGTCCTTTTGAAGGGGACTGCCTTTAAGAGAAAGGGGGAAAAATGATAAGTAAAAAACTTGTTCTTAAGTTTCCGAAAGAAAGAGTTGATAAACCAATAATATGGAGACTTGTTAAAGATTTTGATTTAAGTTTTAACATTTTAAAAGCAACAATAACTTCACGCGAGGGTATAATGGTTCTTGAAATAACGGGAAAAAGGAAAGATATTGAAAGAGGACTTGAATATTTGAAGAAGGAGAAGGTTGAGATCGAGCCATTGAGTAAGGATGTTAAGAGGAATGAGAAGAAATGCACTCATTGTGGATGTTGTGTTGTAATATGTCCTGTTTCTGCTCTTTACATGGTTAAAGAAACAGGGGAGGTTAAATTTGATTCAAGAAAGTGTATTGGATGTGAACTCTGTGTTCCTGTCTGTCCTGTAAGGGCAATGGAGGTTCATTTTTGAGAAAGTCAAAAGTAATCGTTGTTATGCCTGCCTACAATGCTGAAAAAACAATAGAATTAACTTACAATTCAATTCCAAAAGATAGTTACGATGAAATAATTGTTGGAGATGATTCAAGTAGTGATAGAACTGTGGAGATAGCAGAAAGTTTGGGATTAGATGTTTTGAAAACTCCTCATAATATGGGTTATGGATCAAATCAGAAGATGCTTTATAGAGAAGCAATTAGAAGAGAAGCAGATATTATTGTTATGGTTCATCCTGATTATCAGTATGATCCAAGGCTTGTTCCATATCTTGTTGGATTGTTAGAAGAAGATTTTGCTGATGTTATGCTTGGAACAAGGATAAGGTCAAGGAAGGAGGCAATTGAAGGAGGAATGCCACTTTATAAATATTTAGGAAATAGATTCTTAACATTTATAGAAAATGTAATAACAGGACTTAACCTTACTGAGTGGCATACAGGAATGAGGGCATACAAAAGAGAGGTTCTTGAAGGTATAAATTTTGAGAAAAATTCTGATGGTTTTCTATTTGATACCCAGGTTCTTTTTCAGGTTGTAGCAAAAGGTTATAGAATTGGAGAGGTTCCATGTCCGACAAAGTATTTTCCAGAAGCATCCTCAACAGATTTGAAGGAAAGTATAAAGTATGGAATTGGAACAATTTTTGTTTGTTTTCAGTATATTC
>QMOP01000217.1 GCA_003650255.1 Caldisericota bacterium | reverse complement strand
TTTTAATTCCTTTTTTGCTTTTTCTATCGCAATACTTTCAATTTTACCAGAGATTCCTTTTCTTATTCCAGCAGTATCAAGAAAATTAAATAGTAATCCATCTATTACAGTTCTTCCTTCCAGTATATCCCTTGTTGTTCCGGGAATTTCAGTTACAATTGCTTTTTCCTTTTGAAGGAGGATATTAAAAAGTGTTGATTTTCCGACATTTGGTTTTCCTGTGATACATATTTTTATTCCTTCTTTTAATTTTCTTCCACTTTCATAAGTTGATATAAGTTTTAATAATTCATCTTTTGCTTTTTTAAGTTTTTCTTTTAAAGTTTTATAACTTTCAATTTTAATCTCCTCAAGTGGAAACTCAATATATGCTTCAATCTGTGAAAGAACATCAAGTATTTTATTTTCTATACTTTCAATCCTCCTTTTTAATTCTCCTTTAAGTTTCCTTCTTGCTATTTCAAGTTCCTTTTCAGTTTCTGAGTTAATCAATTCTGCAACTGCTTCTGCTTCTGTTAAATCCATTTTTCCATTTAAGAATGCTCTTTTTGTGAACTCTCCTGGTAGTGCAATTCTTGCACCATTTTTTATTAGAATCTTTATTATTTTTTCTACTATTATTGGATTTCCATGCGTGCTAATCTCAACCATATTTTCACCTGTATACGATTTTGGTTTTCTCATTATTGATACAATGACATCATCAATAACATTTTTACCATCATAGATTTCTCCGTAAATAATTCTGTGTGATTTTAAATCCTTTAATTTTACTCCGGTTTTGCTCCTGAAGATTTTTTCAACAATATCTATTGATTTCTCTCCTGATGTTCTTATCAATGCAATTGCAGATTTTCCAGGAGGAGTTGAAAGAGCAACAATTGTATCAGGTTCTTTTTTTGAGGATAATGTGTCTTTTGCTACCACTTCCTTGAGAGATTGCCTCAACATTTTCTTGAGAATTAAGAATTATATGAATCATCTTCCTTTCCCATGAATTCATCGGTGGAAGTTCCTGCTCTTTGCCTGTTTCCTCTAAAAGTTTAAGTTTATTCTGAATGAGTTTCTTCAATCTTTCAATTCTCTTTCTCTTATAGTTTTCAATGTCAAGTTCTATCCTCAATTTTTTCTCCCTTCCTTTATTTATCATAAGGGCAAGTATAAATTCAAGAGAAAAAAGAGTTCTTCCCTCTCTTCCTATAAGAAGTGATGCATTTCTTGAGTTTATATTTATAGAGACCACTTCATTTTCAAGTTTTGAATCAATCCTTGCATCAATTTTAAGAATTGAAAACATTTCTCTTAAAAATTTTACTGCTTCTTCTTCAGGTGCATCGTATATTATTTTTACTCTTGCTGGTTCTCCTACAAGTCCAAAAAGTCCATGCTTTCCTTCATTAAGTATTAAGATTTCAACCTCATCCCTTTTTCTTTTTATTTTTTCTAAACCCTTTTGAATTGCCTCTTCTACAGTTTTTCCTGTGAATTCCTGCTCAAACATCTTATCCTCCAATATTTTTAAGAAAGATTTTTTGTTCAATAAATGTAAGGATATTGTTGAAAAGCCAGTAAAGAACAAGTCCTGAAGGAAACTGGAAAAATATTAGAGTGAAGAATATTGGCATCCATGAAAGTGCCTTTGCCTGAGGGTCTCCTGTTGACTGAGTTTTTTGCTGAATATACATCATAATTCCCATAAGAAGTGGAAGAGGTCCAACAGGCCATCCACCGAATATTGGAATAAATTCTGGAATATGTCCAAAAAATGAATCAGGTGAAGCAAGGTCCTTTATCCATAGAATAAAATGTGCTCCCCTTAGTTCAAATGTCTGCCTTAGCATTGAAAAAAGTGCCCAGAAGATTGGAATCTGAAGTAGAAGTGGAAGACAACCTCCGAGAGGATTTACACCTTTAATTTTATATAAATGCATAAGTTCCATTTGAAGTTTTTGAGGGTCATCCTTATACTTTTTCTTCAACTGTTCAATATATGGCTGGAGTTTTTTCATCGCATGCATTGATTTAAGATTTTTTAATGTAAGTGGAAATGTAAGTATGTTTATAAGTAAGGTTAAAATTATTATTGACCATCCGTAATTTCCTGTAATTGAATAAAAGAATTTTAGAATTTTTAAGAAAATTATACTTAAAAAACCAAAAACACCAAACCCCATTGCATCTTCAAAATCTTTTTTCTCCTTTTTAAGCAGAAAATAACTTTTTGGAGAAGCAAAGAATTTTATCTTAATTTCTTCCTTTCCTCCTTTTTCAAGAAAAATTTCCTTTTTAATTCCTACAAGAGGTATTGAGTTTCTTTTTTCAATGAAAAATCTTCCCTCTTCTTCTATAAAGGATATAAAAAAGTATCTGTTTACCAAAGAAATCCATTCTCCTTTTAAACTTATTCTTTTTTTCTTTGATGGTTTTACTTTTATAACATTTTTACCTGTATTAAAATAGACCTTCATTGAGCGAAGATTTTCTTTTTTAAGTTTCTCATCAATTCCAATTCCACACTCCCATAAAATCTCAAAACTCTTTTTTAGATTTTTTTTGGATTTGTTATTTATTGTTATTTTGAATTTATTTTTGTAATTAT
>QMOP01000216.1 GCA_003650255.1 Caldisericota bacterium | reverse complement strand
TAAAATCGCAGTATTTGTCGGACCTGAAGGAGGTTTTTCAAAAAATGAAATAGATTTTGCTATAAAGAATGATATTAAGATTTTTTTACTTGGAAAAAGAGTTCTGAGAATGGAAGTTGCAGTTGCAGTTATTGTTGGAGTAATTTCAATTTTTGGTTGAAATTTGTTTTAGATTTAATATAATCATAAAAATTTTAAAGAAAGGAGGGAAAGGTGGAAGTAAGTGTAAAGAGTTTACTTGAAGCAGGAGTTCATTTTGGTCATCAAACATCAAGATGGAATCCTAAGATGGCTCCTTACATTTTTACGACAAGAAACAGGGTTCATATTATCAATCTTGAAAAGACAGTTGAATGTCTTGAAAAGGCACTTTCTTTTGTTGAAGAACTTACAAAAAATAATGGAATTATTCTTTTTGTTGGAACAAAAAGGGTTGCAAAGGATGTTATAAAAGAAGAGGCAGAAAAGGTTAATATGCCTTATATAAATCACAGATGGTGGGGAGGACTTCTTACAAATTTTGATGTTATTAAAAATAGTATTCTTAAGTTGAGAAAATATGAGGAAGAATTAAATGGAGGAAAATGGGAGAAACTTTCAAAAAAGGAAAAGGCAAGGAAGATGAGAGAACTATCAAAACTTCAGAGAGATATAGGTGGAATAAAAAATTTGAATTCTCTTCCTGATGCTTTATATGTTATTGACCCAGCAACAGAGTATATTGCTGTAAGAGAGGCAATTCTTATGAATATCCCTGTTATTGCACTTCTTGATACTGACTGTGATCCAACAGGAATAAAGTATCCGATTCCTGGAAATGATGATGCTTTAAGAAGTGTGAAACTTATAACTTCATTAGTTGCAAATAAAATTGCTGAGATGAAAGGAATTACAATTTCAGAAGGAGGTGAAGGTGGAGAGTAAAGAACTTATTGTTAAATTAAGGAGTATGACTGGTGCTGGAATTATGGATTGCAAAAATGCTTTGAAAGAAACAGGAGGAGATATTGAGAAGGCAGTAAGGATTTTAAGGGAGAAAGGAATTGCAAAATCAGCAAGAAAGGCAACAAGACCAACAAATGAAGGGGTTATTACATCCTACATTCATCCAGGAGGAAGGGTTGGAGTTCTTCTTGAATTAAATTGTGAAACGGATTTTGTTGCGAGGACAGATGAATTTAAAAATCTTGCAAAGGAACTCTGTCTTCAAATTGCTGCAATGTCACCAAGATGGGTAAAGAAGGAGGATATTCCTGAAAGTGAACTTGAAAAGGAGAAGGAGATTTACAGAAAGCAGTTTGAAGGGTCCGGAAAACCAGAACATATAATTGAAAAGATTGTTGAAGGAAAATTGAAGGATTTTTATAAGAATTTTTGTCTCTACGAACAGCCCTGGATAAAGGATGAAAAGAAAAAAGTTGAGGAATTGGTAAAAGAGGTGATTGCTAAAACAGGAGAGAATATAAGAGTTCATAGGTTTGTAAGATTTGAACTGGGAGAGGAGTAATTGGTAAGAAGGGTTATCTTAAAGATTTCAGGTGAAGCATTTGGAAGAAGTGGTTTTGATTTAAAAAAAATAAATTTCATTAAAGAGGAGATAAAATCAGTTATTTATGAAGGAATAAGATTGGGTATTGTTATTGGTGCTGGAAATATATTAAGGGGAAGGGAACTTGTAAGAAGAGGATTTCCTCTGGTTTCCTCTGATTATATTGGAATGCTTGGAACACTTTTAAATGGTGCAATATTAAAAGAGGTTTTAATTCAGGATGGAATAAAGGCAGATCTTTTTTCTCCTGTTTATGCTGAGAAAATTGTAAGAAGATACGACCCATTTATTGCTTCAAAACTTCTTGATGAAGGAATTGTTGTAATCTTAGCAGGAGGGACAGGACTTCCTTTTGTTACAACAGATACAACAGCAGTATTAAGAACACTTGAACTTGGTGGAGATATTTTTCTTAAAGCAACAAAAGTAGGAGGTGTCTATACAGAAGATCCAAAAAAGAAAAGAGGTGTAAAATTTTTTAAGTTTATTGATTATGATGAATTTATAAGAAGAAAACTTGAAGTCATGGACCTTACAGCAGTTGCGCTTGCAAAGGAGAAAAGATTGAAAATTATTGTTTACAATTTCTTTAAAAAAGGAAACACCCTTCTTGCAATAAAAGGAAAAACTGGAACCTGTATTGGATAAAGGGGGGAAGATGAAGGAGTTTATCAAATCAGTTGAAGAGAAAATGGAGAAAGTTATCAAAAATCTTCAACATGAGTTTTCCGTTATAAGAACAGGAAGGGCAAATCCACATCTACTTGATGGGATTATGGTTGAGTATTATGGAACAAATCTTCCAATCAATCAGGTTGCAACAATCTCAATACCAGAACCAAGGACAATAGAAATAAAACCATGGGATGTGAATGCTATTTCAAGTATTGAGAAGGCAATACTTAAATCAGACCTTGGAGTAAATCCTCAAAATGATGGAAAGATTATAAGAATAAATCTTCCTCCACTTACTGAAGAAAGAAGAAAGGAACTTACAAAAATTGTTAAAAAGATTGCTGAATCTCACAGAGTTTCTCTGAGGAATATTAG
>QMOP01000215.1 GCA_003650255.1 Caldisericota bacterium | reverse complement strand
GAAAAAGGAAGCACACTTTTTAAGATAGAAAAATTATTAAAGGAGAAAAGAGTTTTAAAACCTTTAAATCTTTTCAGATTCTGGGTGAGTTACTTTAATGCGGAGAAAAAATTAAAGCCGGGACTTTATTCATTCAAAGAGGGCTCTCCGTCTTATTATGTTGTGAAAAAGATTTTAAAAGGAGATTCAATAAAGGTAAAGGTTACAATTCCAGAAGGATTTAGAAAAGAGCAGATTGCTTTGCGTTTAGAAAGTAAAGGGCTTGTTGATAGTAAAAAATTTTTGAAGATAGTTGAGGAGAGAAAGTTAGAGGGAAAACTTTTTCCTGATACATATTTCTTTACTCCTGGAATGAAAGAAGAAGAAATAGTTGATATACTTTACAATAGTTTCAGAAGATTTTATGATACAAACATAAAGGAAAAAGCAAAAGAGATTGGAATGAACGAGGATGATGTTGTTATTCTTGCTTCCATAATTGAGAAGGAGGCAAAGACGAAAGAGGAGAAGTTTTTAATTTCTGGAATTTTTCATAATAGATTTAAAAAGAGATGGAGACTGGAAAGTTGTGCAACTGTGAGGTATGCTTTAAAAAAATGGGAGGGGAAACTAACATTTAAGGATTTGAAGGTTCGCTCTCCTTATAATACTTATAGAATTTTTGGTCTTCCTCCTTCTCCAATCTGCAATCCTGGGAGGGATTCTCTTGTTGCTAGTGTAAATCCTGTAAAGACAGATTTATTCTTTTTTGTTGCAGATGGAAAGGGAACCCATAGGTTTTCAAGATATTTTAAGGATCATGTTAGGAAAAAATTTGAGAGGAAAAGGAGAGCAAGATGAAGTTTAGAGTGAGTGTTTCTAAGATTGAACTTTACAGGAAATGCCCGAGGATGTATAAATATAAGTATATTGATGAACTTGATAAAAAGTTTCCTGTAAGACGTCCATATCTTTCACTTGGTAATTCGGTTCATAAAACTCTACATGATTTTTATCTTCTCCCACCAGAGGAGAGAAGTTTGGATGTTTTGAAGAAACTTCTTGATGAGAACTGGATTCCAGAGGGGTTTATTGATAGTGAAGAAGAAAGGGAGTATAAGCACAGAGCAATTGATATGCTTGTAAGATTTTATAAAACCCAGGATATTTCAATAAGACCACTTCATCTTGAGAAGTGGTTTGAGGTTGATTATGGCAATTTTACTCTTGTCGGAAAGATTGACAGAATTGACCGCCTTCCAGATGGAGAACTTGAGATAATAGATTATAAAACAGGGAAGTATGTTTTAAGTGAGGAAGAACTACTTGAAGATTTACAGGCATCAATTTATCTTATGGGATGGGCAAAGTTTGGAAATGTTATACCGAAGAAGATTTCATTTTATTATCTTGAATCAGGAGAGGTTAGGTCAACATATAGAGAGGTTGAGGATTTGAAAAGAATAGAAGAGGAATTGAAGGATTGGGTTTCAACAATAAGAAATGACAAACTTTTTCTTCCAACTCCTGATCCAAGATGGTGTATGCACTGTGATTTCAATATAATATGTCCTGCATCTGGAATGTATAGAAGTTTCAAAGGAAGTGAGAGAGAAAAACTTAAATTCATAATTTCAAGAAGTGAAGAGGTAAATTTAAATCTTTACAATCTATTAAAAGCGCAGAGTGAAATAATGGGAATACTTGATGTATCAGCAGTTTTTACAAGAATAGGAGAGATAATAAAGGACCTTTCAGGATCAGATAAGGTTCTTATTTTAAAAGTGAAAGATTCAGAGTTTGAGATATCTTTTAACGAGGGATTTAAGGATGAAGAATTGTTTGTTCTTCTTCATGATGAAAATTCGGTTTTAAGATGGATTGTAAAAAACAGAAAACCTCTCTTTATTACCGGAGGATACAGGAAGGAAAGATTCAAGGATGAAATTACCACTCTTGGAGATTTTAAGTCTCTCCTTTCCTTTCCTCTTCTTGCAAGGGATAAAATTATAGGGGTGATACTTCTTTTGAAAAATAAAGGAGAGGCATTTTCTGAAAGGGATTTAATTTATTTAAACTCTTTTGCAAATGTTTCCTCTCAGGCAATTGATAATGCAATTCATTACTTTTATGCAATTCATGATGAATTAACAGGCCTTTATATAAGAAGGTATTTTCTTTCAAGATTAAAAGAGGAGATGATTAGGGCTGAAAGGTATAAGTCACCTTTTGTTTTGATTATTTTTGACCTTGACCATTTCAAAAAGATAAATGATACATATGGACACAATGCAGGGGATGCTGTTTTAAAGAATTTTGCTCATATTTTGAAGGAAAATTTAAGGGGAATTGACATTCCGTGTAGATATGGTGGAGAGGAGTTTGCCTGTTTGTTGCCTGAAACGGATCTCACAGGTGGAAATATTGTTGCTGAAAGAATAAGGAAAAAACTTGAGGAAAGAGTTTTTGAAATAGATGGTATAAGTATAAAGGTTACGGTTTCAGGGGGTTTGACTTCAGTTCCTCCATCTGCAAATTCAATTGAAGAGTTAATTGAAAGAGCTGATAAAGCTTTATATCTTGCAAAATCTTCAGGAAGAAATCTGATTAAGATTAATAATGAAGTTTAAAG
>QMOP01000214.1 GCA_003650255.1 Caldisericota bacterium | reverse complement strand
AGGGATCATCATGAGTATTTCAGAAAGAATATTTTAACAGATGATATAAAACCTGAAGATGAGAATGCGAAAGAGGCACTTGAAGACCCTGAATATTTTAAACTTCTTAAAGAATTTGATGAAAAACTCTGGTCTCTTACTGACCCCCTCTGGGAAGAAAGATTGAGATAAAGACTTGACTTTTTCTTTTAAAAAAGTTAAATTGTAAACGGTTACAGATGAAAAAGGAATATTATATTTTTTCAGGAGAGGTTCATTATTTTAGAATTCCGAAAAGAAACTGGGATTTTGTAATAGAAAAGGTTAAAAAGGCAAATCTTAATACTGTCTCAACTTATATTCCATGGTGTATACATGAGGAGAGGGAAGGAGATTTTGATTTTGGAGGAATGACATCTGAGGAAAAGGATGTTATCTCTTTTATTGAAAAGATAAAGAATGCTGGTTTGAGGTTAATACTCAGAATCGGTCCTGTTTCAAATGCAGAACTTTTAAGGGAGGGAGTTCCTGTATGGCTTTTTAAAAAATATCCCTGTATTCTTGCCGAGGGAAAGGGATCAGAGAATCTTCCACATACAACATTGATTTCGTATCTCAATAAGGATTTTCTCTCTTATGTAAGAAGATGGTATGAGAAAGTTCTTGAGATTGTAAAGAGATATGAAGAAAATCCTGTTGTTCTTGTTCAACTTGACAATGAAATAGGAATGAGTCACTGGGTAAATAAAACTCCTGATTTATCTTTCTTAACAACAAAGATGTATCAGAAATTTTTGGAGAAAAAATATAAAAGAATTGAGATTCTGAATAAGATTTATAAAACAAATTATAAGGATTTTTCAGAAATTTCACAACCAGTTACTGCAAAGGATATAAGGGTTATTTATGACTGGGGGAGTTTTTATAGAGAGGAGTATTTTCCGAAGTATTTTAAATTCTTAAGAGAAAATTTCAGGAAAAAATCAAAACTTAAAATTCTTGTAAATATTCCGCAATTCTTTGATTACGATACAAGAGCAAGGGGATTTTATTCTCCCTGCACAACAAGTTTTTATAAAAATTTCAGAAAAATAGAAGATAACATTATTTTTGGAGGAGCGTATCAATTAAGAAGGATTGACTATGAAAATTTCCATGATGTTTTTATAACAACAGAAGCAGTTAATATGATAAATCCTGAGAGAAAGAATATCTGTGCTGAGTTGCAGACAGGAGTTATGAGGGACAGGCCCAGAATTTACCCTGAGGATGTTGAGATGCATCTTAAAACAGCACTTGCTTCAGGAGTAAAGGGTATGAACCTTTATATGTTTGCAGGAGGGAAGAATCCTCGTAATTTCGGAATGTTTGGAAGATATCATGACTGGCAGGCACCGGTTGGATATGATTTAAAGATTAAAGATCATTTTAAAACAATAAAGGATTTTGGTTTGTTTATAAAAACATGGGGAGATGTTTTACTCAAAACAGAAAAGGTGAATTCATTGAGTTTTGGATTTTATCAGCCATACTGGTGTGGAGAGTTTTCTGATTTTGGAGAACTTGAATATACAAGAAGTAGGTATTTTTTTGATGGATTGGGAAGAATCCTTTTACTGAATAATTATCATTTTGATTTTGTTGATGTTGAAAGGGATGATTTGGAAAATGTAAAAAATCTTTTTTTCTTTTCCTGGAAATGGGTTGATGAGAGAATTCAAAGGAAAATATTAAGGTTTGTCAAAGATGGTGGCTATCTCATAGTTTACCCTGAACTGCCTGATTTATTTCTTGAATATCTAAATATCAAGAAAAAGGAGGGAAGAGGTCCTGTTTATTTTGGTGATATTGAATGTTATGTTGAAGGAAAAGTTGAAGGTTACAGTTTAAAAGGAAGTTTTGATTTAATTGCAAAGGATAAAAATGGAAATGTATGTTCTTTTATAATGGAATATGGAATGGGAAAGATTCTCGTGATTGGCTTCCCATTTGTTCACTATTTTGATTTTCAGATAGATATTTTAAATAATGTTCTTGAGAGATTTGGAATAAAAAAGGATTTTGAAGTTTACCCAAAGGATATAATTGTTTCTTTTTTGAAAAGTAGAAGAGGAAGTTTTTTCTTTTTTCATAACTATCATGGACTGGAGTTTGATGTAAGTTTCAGGTATAGAAGTTTCTCGGTTGATTTTAAGATTTATCCCAAACAGATTAAGATTTTGCCATATGATTTTTCTCTAAGTAAAAATTTGAAATTAAAATTTGCAACCGCTGAGGTTATTAATATAGATGGAAATAGGATTTTGCTGAGAGGAAGAAAGGGAGAGAAGGCAAGTGTATTTTTTGAGGCTTCTGGAAAAAGGAAAAAAGCTATTGTAAAATTTAGAAAGGAGAAAGTCTGGGTTAATTTGAGATGAGAGTGGTATTTGTAACTTCTGAAGCAGTTCCTTTCTGCAAGACAGGTGGTCTTGCTGATGTTTCAGGAACTTTACCTGTTTATTTAAAAAGAACTGGAGTTGAAATTTCAGTTTTTCTTCCATTTTATAGAGAGGTAAAGAATAAAAATTTTAATTATGAGGAAATTTTAAGTTTCAATATAAAAGGTTATGAAGCTAAGGTTTTAAAAGCAAAATATAATGGAGTTGACTTTTATTT
>QMOP01000213.1 GCA_003650255.1 Caldisericota bacterium | reverse complement strand
TCCTGCTCTATTTAGAATAAACTAAAGATGAAATTTCTTCTTGACAAATAGTGAATTTTTTGTAATTTTTGAAATAGAATAAAAAATTAAGAATGTCAAGTGTAGATAGGAGAAAATTAGTAATATCAAGAAGAGTAGGAATATTAATAGTTATAATTTTTGTATGTATAAATAATTTAAATGCAGGAGGAAAGGATTTTAATAAGAGATTTTTTGATAGATTCCTGAAAAGAGGTAAACGAGGAGAATTTTATAGAAATTATAAGAAGAAATCTTCTAATATATATTTATCTCCTATTTGTTTTTCTCCTTCAGCGGATACAAAATTAACTGAGAGTTGTTTTATATGTGGAGGTCTTGACTGGTCTCCTGATGGAACAAAAATAATTTTTGCTTCTTCCAAGGATAATGATTTGCTTGATATTTTTGATATTTCTCCTTCTGGCGGTCCTATAAATAATCTAACTCTAACTTCTGATGATGTAGAATTTTCTCCGAAATATTCTTCAGATGGAAGCAAGATTTATTGTACAATTCTTGATTTTTCTACAGGAGTCAGTGGAATCTATAAAATGAATTCTGATGGAACAAATAAAACCTTAATAAAACAGTTTTCAGAGAATGAAGAACTTGAGGATTTTATTTTAAGTCCTTTTGAAACAAAAATTTCGTATGTTTTAGATGAAGGAAATTATGGCAGTTTGTGGATAATGAATATTGATGGAACAAACAGTATTGAGTTAACAAAATGTAAGGAATGGGATAGATTTGACTTCTCTCCTGATGGAAACTATATTGTTTTTAAAGACACAAATGGTTATATTTCAAAGATAAATATAACAACAAAGGAACTTACACAACTTACAACAGTGCATTCATATTCACCTGATTGGTCTCCAGTTGAAGATAAAATTGTTTATACTGCTTATAATGCCTCGTGGCAAAAAGATATTTATGTAATGAACTCAGATGGAACAGGAAAAACAAATCTCACAAATTTAAGTTCAGGCTATCCTTATGAGCCAAAATATTCTCCTGATGGAACAAAAATCAGTTATGGTTATTATGATTGGAATACAGATGAAGAAGCGTTTTATGTGATGAATTCTGATGGAATAAATAAAATAAAAATTGCTGATGTAGAGGTCTGGGATTCTGTCTGGTCTCCTGACAGTAGTAAAATTGCCTATACTGACTATCAAAATATTTTTATTGTCAATTCCGATGGAACAAATTTACAGAATATTACAGGAAATACACTACCGATAATGAATGAAAATCCTTGCTGGAATGGAAATTTTACAAAAATTGCTTATATTGCAGAGTATCCGGATGTTAATAAATTGATGGTTATGGATTCTGATGGTTCAAATAAAATAGAACTTGATTCTGTTGATACACGGTGTAGAACTTTTTCATTTTATCCACATCCCACAAAGATTGTTTATTCAACAGACACTTATGATGCGAATATTTTTACAGTGAATTACGATGGAACAGGGAAAACACAATTAACTTTTGATGGAGAAAGTGTTTTTCCTTCATGGTCTCCTGATTTATCAAAGATTGCTTACTATTCTTACGATGAATCAATAGGAGAATGTCTTAAAATAATGAATTCGGATGGGTCAAATCAAATAATACTTGCAGAGGCAGAATGTAATGAACTTCCTCCAGAATGGTCTTCTGATGGAACAGAAATTGTTTATCTTTATGGAACTTCCTGGGATAATCAGTCAATCTGGATTGTTAATATTTCAAGTCCTTTTCTAAAAACAGAGGTTGTTAGTGGAATTTATGATTATTGTGCAATGACATTTTCTCCTGATGAGCAGAAGATTGCTTATGCAATATGGTGGGATTATGATAATCCAGATAATGAAGGTTTATGGGTTGTAAATAGAGATGGAACAGGGAAACAACAGATTTATCAGGGAGAGATAGAATGGGAGGAAAGAATAATTTGGGCAGAAAATAACAGGATCTATTTTGCTGGAGAAGGTTATATTTACAGTATAAAACCAGATGGAACAGATTTAATTCAGGAGAGTTCAAATCTTGGATGGGGTTTTGATATAGATAGAGCAGATGGTTCAAAACTTGTCTATAATGCCTTTGATATTTTCTTAGCTTCTGAAGGAGGTGTAACACTCTATTCTATTTCAGGATATATTAAAGATTCTTCTGGAAATGGGATAGAAGGAGTTACTGTAAGTTTAACCGGGGAGATATCTTCATCAACTATTACAAATTCTGCGGGTTATTATGAATTTATTGATTTAAAGGCAGGAGATTACACAATAACTCCTTCTAAAACTGATTGGGTTTTTTCTCCTTTTTCTTATTCTGTTACTCTAAATAAAGATGTTATTGTAAATTTTACAGGAGCACCTGTTGGAACAGTAAGTATTCCTGCAGGAGAAAATGAAAATTTAGTTACGGTAGAGAGACCTGAAGCAGGGAAAATAAAGGTAATTGTAGAAGAAAAAGCCAAACATGGAAAAGGGGTAATAAATCCCGATAAAAATGAAGGGATTTTTATTCTTAATAATCCTAAAGAAAAATATACTGGAAAAGAGTATAAAATAAAAGTTTTTAATCTTATAGGTGAAATTGTTGATGAATTTTTGAAAATTCCTCAATCAATAGATGATATCTGGATAAAAT
>QMOP01000212.1 GCA_003650255.1 Caldisericota bacterium | reverse complement strand
GATTTTATAAAAGAAACAATAAATGATTTTTATAGAGATAAACTCAATCTCATTTCATTAAAAGAAGCACTCACAAATATTCATTTTCCATCTGATTTTGAGATACTTGAAAAAGCAAAAAGAAGAGTAAAATTTGAGGAATTTTTATATCTTGTTACAGCACTCTATATTGTTAAAAGTAAAATCAAAAAGGGAAAAAAGATGCATAGATACATCATAAAAAGAAATCTTCTCACTCCCTGGAAAAACAAACTTGGATTTGAGTTTACAGATGATCAGAAAAGGGCAATAAAGGAGATTTTTAATGACCTTCTTTCTCCTTATCCAATGAATCGTCTTATTCAGGGAGAGGTTGGTAGCGGTAAAACAGTTGTTGCATTATCTGGAATGCTACTTGCAGTTGAAAACAATTATCAGTCAGCACTTCTTGCTCCAACTGAAATTTTAGCAGAACAGCATTATCTCAACATAAAAAGAATGCTTGAAGGTCTTCCTATCAATGTATCCCTTTTAAAAGGGGCAATTCCAATGAAGGAAAAGAATAAAATTTATAAAGAACTTGAAAATGGAGAAATTGACATAATAATAGGAACACATGCTCTCCTTGAAGAAAAGGTCAAATTTAAATATCTTTCTCTTGTTGTAATAGATGAACAACACAGATTTGGAGTTATTCAAAGAAGTAAACTTCATCAAAAAGGAAGAAATGTTGATGTTCTTGTTATGAGTGCAACACCAATTCCAAGAACACTTGCTCTTTCTCTATGGGGAGACCTTGATGTTTCTGAAATCAAAGAACTACCAAAAGGAAGAAAGAAGATAAAGACATATTATATGAGAGAGGAAGAGGCATATAGATTTTTAAGAAAGGAACTTGAAAAAGGAAATCAGGGTTTTATTGTTTATCCATTAATAGAGGAATCAAAGAAGATGGAATTAAAGTCAGTTATGAAACAGGCAGAATATTTAAAGAAAGAGATCTTTCCTGATTTTAGATGTGCAATTCTTCATGGAAAACTTCCTCCTAATGAGAAAGAGAAAATCATGATTGATTTTTCCCGTAACTTATATGATATTCTTATATCAACAACAGTGATTGAAGTAGGAATAGATGTTCCAAATGCAACTGTCATAATAATTGAGGATGCACCAAGATATGGACTTTCACAACTACATCAATTGAGGGGAAGAGTTGGGAGAGGAGATAAGGAGTCATACTGTATCCTTGTTGGTGAACCAAAAAATGAAGAAGCGAGAAGAAGAATTGAGATACTCCTTAGAACAACAAGCGGTTTTGAAATTGCAGAGGAAGATTTAAAATTGAGAGGTCCTGGAGAGTATCTTGGAATAAAACAGCACGGTATAACAAAATTTCATATTGCTAGTCTCGTAAATGATACAGATATTTTAAAGGAAGTAAGGGATTTTGTTTTTAAGGAACTCGGAGAGAAAATTTATAGTGAAGAGTTTTACAATTTGAGGAAAGAGGTTTATAGAATCTATAAAGGGAAATTTCATCTTGGTAGAGTTTCATAATTTCTGTATTTTCCCATATTTAAACATTATGTAAAGCAATCCTGCAACTGTCCATGCCTGATGAATTGCCCCCTTTTCTCTATAAGGGTAGGTTGCATCAAATATTTCTGGAAATAAAAGATTTGTTTTTTTCAACAGTTTCAAAAATCTACTTTCAAGTTCATAAAAGTTTGGCTTTACTATATCGTAATAAAATTGAAATAAGAACGGCCATACAGTCCCCTGATGATATGCACTGTCTCTTTTCTTAAGTTTTCCAGTATAAATTTCTTTAAAACCCTTTTCAAAAGGAGCAAGTGTCCTTAAACCATAAGGAGTAAGAAGATATTTTTTTACGTATTTAAGTGAGGAATAAATTTCATCCTTATCAAAAACATCTTTTGAAATAGATAAAGCAATCACCTGATTTGGTCTTAAAGAAAAATCAAATTTCCCATTTTCTTTTATTCTATCAGCAATAAATCCATATTTTTTACAAATTTAAGTGCATTATACCACAGAGATTGAATTTCAACAGGTTTTCCACCACGTTGAGTTATTGGCTTTCCTCTAAAAACAGCATCCATCCATGTAAGGGATTTAGAAGGTGAATATGCATAAATCAGTCCATCACTATCCATTTTTATTCCAAAGTCAGTTCCCTTAATGTAATTATCAATTATTTCAAGTGTAGAATCCTTCATTGATTTTACAAAACCATCATTTCCTATAATTTCAACATATTTTGAAAGTGCCCATATAAAGAATAAAGATGCATCAACAGAATTATAACTTGATGGATTTTTAAATCCAAATATATTCGGAACAAGTCCATTCTTTATGTATTTGGAAGCAATTTTAAAAATCTTTCTTACTTCTTCAATTCTTTCAGGATAAAGCAATAATCCTGGAATTGAGATGAATGTATCTCTTCCCCAGGATGTAAACCATGGATATCCAGCAACAATTCCATATTCTGTTATAAAGTCAGAACTCCTTAAAAGAAGTATTTTTCCAAGAAGTGATTTTGTTTTAAATTTATTTAAAATTTTTGATTTATTTTCTATTTTGAAACTTTTTAAAATAGAATCTGAAAAAATAATTGAAACTTCTTTTCCCTTTTTTAGATTTATCTCAAAATAACCTGGTGAAAACATTATTTCAGTATATGAATACTCATAG
>QMOP01000211.1 GCA_003650255.1 Caldisericota bacterium | reverse complement strand
CTGGTGGAATTTCAGAGATTGTTAAGGATGAAATAACAGGACTTCTTTTTGAAGTTGAAAATTTTTATGAACTCTCACAAAAAATTTGTTACTTACTTGATAATCCTGAAAAAATTATTGAAATGGGAAAAAATGGAAGAAGATATTTAGAAGAGAATTTTAGTTTTGATAAAATGAAAGAGACACTTTTAAAACTTTATAAGGAGATTTAAAATGAGGATAGCAGTTCATCAGCCCCAGTATCTACCATGGATTGGATATTTTCATAAGATGATGCAGGTGGATGTTTTTGTTTTTCTTGACAATGTTCAGTATAAAAAAAGAGAGTTTCAAAACAGAAATAAGATAAAAACAGCAAATGGTCCTATATGGCTTACTGTTCCTGTTATAACAAAAGGAAGGTTTCATCAGAGGGTAAAAGATGTTGAGATTAATAATACTGAAAGATGGAGAGAGAAACATTTTGAAGCAATTTTAAGGAATTATAGAAAGGCAAAGCATTTTCACGAATTTGAGGAATTTTTAAATAAACTTTACTCATTACCTTGGGAAAAATTGTGTGATTTGAATGTTTTTATAATAAAAGAGTTTGCTAAGTATCTTGAAATTGGTGTTAAGTTTTATTTTGAGACAGAACTTAATATAGAAGGAGAGAAAACAGAAAGAATTATTAACATATGTAAAAAATTAAAGGCAGATACTTATCTTTCAGGGATAGGAGCAAAGGATTATTTAGTTGAAGAAAGATTTAAAGAAGAAGGAATAAAACTTGAATATCAAAATTTTACTCATCCTGTTTATCCTCAACTTTATGGTGATTTTGTTTCTAATTTAAGCATTCTGGATTTGTTCTTGAATTGTGGAAAAGAATCTCTTAAAATTATAAGAAACTCTTGAAAGTAAAAAGGAGGAGAAATGGATATTTTGAAGAAGCTTGAAGAAAAATATGTAAAGAAGGATATTCCAGAGTTAAAAATTGGTGATACTGTTAGAGTTGATTACAAAGTGAGAGAACAGGATACAGAGAGGGTTCAGAGTTTTGAGGGAATATTAATTGCAAAAAGAGGTAGAGGAACAGGAAAGACAATAACTTTAAGAAAAATTTCTTTTGGAGTTGGCGTTGAAAAGATATTCCCTCTTTATTCTCCGTTGATAGTTGGAATAAAGGTTTTGAAGAGAGCAAAGGTAAGAAGAGCAAAACTTTATTATTTGAGAGAAAAGAAGGGGAAAGAGGCAAAATTAAAGGAAATAAAACTTGGATAGGGTTTTAAAAGGAAGAAAGGCAGAAGAGATAGCTGTAAAGTTTTTGAGAAAGAAAGGTTATAAAATAGTTGAGAGAAACTGGAGATTTAAGAGGGATGAGGTTGATATAATTGCAGTTGATAGGGATGGGTACCTCTGTTTTGTGGAGGTAAGAAGTAGAAGTAATTCTGAGTTTGTTCTTCCAGAAGAGACAATAACAAAGGAAAAAAGGAAAAATATAATAAGAGTTGCAAAGGCATATATTCAAAAAAATAATATTGATAAGGATGTAAGATTTGATGTTGTATCAATTTTAAATGGTGAGATAAAACTTTTAAGGGATGCTTTTAGGTTATGAAGGTAATATATAATTTCTCTTCTGTCAAATATGAGTTTTCAGGTCATCCTGAATCACCTTCAAGAATAAAAATAATTTATGAGAGTTTAAAAGATAAATTTGAAATTGAAGAATATTCTCAAGGATTGGATTATGAGGAAATTCTTAAAGTTCATACAAGGGATTTATTTGAAAAGGTTAAAAATGGAGAGTTTATTGATTATGATACACCAAATAATAAAGAGATGTTTAGGTATGCTGTTTTAAGTGTTGGTAGTGCTTTAAAGTGTGTTGAGTATCTGTTGAAAGGAGAAAGATCTTTTTCCCTTTCAAGACCACCGGGTCATCATGCTTTAAAGGATAGAGCAGGAGGGTTCTGTTATTTCAATAATATTGGGATTGCAGTAAATAAAATTCTTGAAAATGGAAAAAAAGTTTTAATTTTGGACCTTGATGTTCACCATGGAAATGGAACAGAGGATATATTTCTTGATAGGGAAAATGTTTTATATGTTTCAATTCATCAATCACCTCTATATCCTGGGACAGGACTCAAAAATATTTCAAATTCTTATAATTTCCCCCTTCCACCTGGAACAGATATTAAAACTTATATGGAAAAATTAGAAGAGATTGAAAAAATTTTAAAGGATTTTTCACCGGATTATCTTGCAATATCCCTTGGTCTTGATACTCTTGATACAGACCCTCTTGGTGGTTTTGCACTTAAATGGAGTGATTTCTATGAAATAGGAAAAAAGATTTACTCCTGGGGCGTTCCTTTATTTGTTGTTCTTGAAGGAGGTTATGGACCTGATATTGGAAGGGCATGCAGAGAGTTTTTAAGAGGAGTTGATGGAAGATAAAAAACTTGTTGAGGAACTTGTAAAAGCAAGAGAGGTCTTACTTAAAGAGATTCATAGAATAATTGTTGGACAAGATGATGTAATAGAAAAACTTCTTATTGCTCTTTTTTCAAGAGGACATTGTCTTATTGTCGGAGTCCCAGGACTAGCAAAGACACTACTTATTTCAACAATAGCAAAGGTTCTTGACCTTAAATTTTCAAGAATTCAGTTTACACCGGACCTTCTTCCAGCAGATATTACAGGAACAGAAGTTATTG
>QMOP01000210.1 GCA_003650255.1 Caldisericota bacterium | reverse complement strand
GGATATAATTGAACTACAGTCAAGGATTGCTGATAAAGTTTTTAAAAAATGGATTGGAAAAACTGTTGAGGTATTGATAGAAGATAAAAATTCTGGAAGAACATGGTTTCAGGCACCTGAAATTGATGGTTTAACTTACTTTAAAAGAAATTTAAAAGTAGGGAAATTTTACAATCTAAAAATAAAGAAAGTAGAAGGATATAATCTTTTTGCTTAAAAATTTTTCTGTGGATTTCTATTAATTTCTAACCCTCAAAATATTGAGCAACACTAAAATACCTCTCTCCTGTATCAGGAAAAACTGTTAAAACCTTTTTCCCTTTACCAAGTTCCTTTGCTATCTTTAAACTTGCAAACATATTTGCTCCAGAGGATATACCACAGAAAATTCCCTCCTCCAGTGCCAACCTTTTACTCATCTTATAAGCATCATCATCTGAAACCTTTATTACCCTGTCAATTATATCCTGATTCAGAATCTCAGGAATAAATCCTGCTCCGATTCCCTGAATTTTATGAGGACCTGGTTTTTCACCTGACAAAACTGCGGATGTCTCTGGTTCAACAGCAACAATTAAAATATCCTTAAACCTTTTCTTCAAAACCTCTCCAACTCCTGTAATTGTCCCTCCTGTCCCAACTCCAACAACAAAAGCATCAATTCCATCAGGAAAACATGAAAGAATCTCTTTTGCAGTTGTTTCTCTGTGGATTTCAGGATTTGCAGAATTTTTAAACTGCTGCAGGATTATTCCATTTCTTTTTTTTGCTATTTCTTCTGCCTTTTTTACTGCTCCTTCCATTCCAAGATGTGCTGGTGTCAAAACCACTTCTGCTCCAAAACTCTTTAAAATATAAATCCTCTCAAGACTCATATTTTCAGGCATTGTAAGAACACATTTATAACCTTTAACAGCACAAACTAAAGCAATTCCAATTCCTGTATTTCCACTTGTTGGTTCAACAATTGTTCTACCCTTTTTCAATATTCCCTTTCTCTCTGCATCTTCAATCATACTTAAAGCAATCCTATCCTTTATGCTCCCTCCAGGAGAAAACATCTCTAACTTTGCAAAAATTTCTGCACCCAATCTTTTACCAATTTTATTTATTCTCACAATAGGTGTATTTGTTATAAGATGAAGAACATTCTCTGCAATTTTTAATCCTACTTTTTTCAATTTTTTCTCACTAATTTTCATAAATTCCTCCTCTTTTTCTCATTTTTTCTTTATGTAAAAAATAAATTTCCCTCCTTTCTCTTCCATTTTTAGTTACTCATGTCTTGACTGCTTGCACCAACTTGGAAAATCACTTTTTGCTCCTGGGTCATCTGCCAAAACTTTTAAAATTTCTCCTTCTTTCATTTTTTCAAGTTCCAACTTTGTTTTTACAATAGGTAAAGGACAATAAAATCCAGTACAATCAAGAACCCTATCCTCTCTCATCTACTCCTCTTCCACATGCAAACCACACTCTTTACTTTCAGGAGATTCCCACCACCATCTTCCAGCCCTGAAATCCTCTATTTTCTTTATTGCCCTTGTGCATGGAGCACAACCAATTGAAGAATAACCTCTATCATGCAGTTCATTATAAGGAACTCTATTTTCCCTTACATAATTCCAAATATCTACATCATGCCAGTCAACAAGAGGATTTATCTTAAAAATTCCATTATTTATCTCATCAATCTCAACCTTTTTAATATCCTTCCTTGTAACTGACTGTTCTCTCCTTAATCCTGTAATCCATGCTTTAAATCCATTTAATGCTCTTTTAAGAACTTTTACTTTTCTCACATTACAGCAGAGTTTTCTTAATTCAATACTTTTATAAAACAGATTTGGACCATACTTCCTCTCCATTTCCTCAACATCTCTATAATCAGGAAAATAAAAATCAATCTTTACACCATATTTTGAAATAACTTTTTCAATAACCTTATATGTCTCCTCATGCAATCTTCCTGTATCAATTGTAAAAATTCTCAATTTCTCTTTTTCCATTCCAAGTGCCTCAGCCTCCTTAACCATAATGTCAATAATTATTATGTCCTCAACATTAAAACTTGATGCAAGTGTAACCTTATCCTTAAACTCCTCAAGTGCCCACCTTATAACTGAAAATGAATCCATTTTCTCAAATCTTTCCAAATCCATAGCACCCCCTAAATGTAATACATATTTTTACTTCTCACATTCAATTTCCTTTGTATATCAGCAAGTTCCTTTATACTTATATCAAGTATCTTTTCAACAACCCCCTTTAATCTTTTCCATAAAACCTGAGTAGCACAACTACCTGCCCTATTACAAATTTGAGGAGATTCAATGCAATCAACAAATGATAATCCTTCAAGGGCTTTAATAACATCAATTGCCTTTATCTTAGATGGTCTTTTTGAAAGAACATATCCGGAATGGGATTTTATACTTCTTATTATTCCTGCTCTTTTTAAAGAACTGAAAATGTGATCAAGATACTTCATTGAAACCTTTAACCTTCCTGAAATCTCCTTCAACAACATTGGCCTTCCCTCAATTGCAAGTTCAACAACAGCCCTTAAACCGTATCTAGATCTTGTTGAAATCCTCATTTTAATTCTACCAATTCTATTATTTTAATAGAATTATATAAAAGATTTTTCTTTTGTCAAGTATTTTTTCTTTCCGCATCAGGAGAAGTGAAGTATAGTTTAAGGAT
>QMOP01000209.1 GCA_003650255.1 Caldisericota bacterium | reverse complement strand
TAAACAGAAATTGTTGTTTTAACTCCTTCTATAATAAATTCATCAAGTGCACGTTTAGACCTTGCTATTGCTTCTTTCCTGTTTTTTCCATGAATTATAAGTTTTGCAATAAGAGAATCATAATATGGTGGGATTTCGTAACCCTGATAGCATGCAGAATCAATCCTTACTCCAGGACCTCCTGGTAGAATTAATTTTTCAATTTTTCCACAGGATGGAATGAACTCCTTTTCAGGGTCTTCAGCAGTTATTCTGAACTCAATCGCATGTCCTCTAATTTCTATATCATCCTGTTTTGTCCTCAATTCTTCACCACTTGCAGTTGCAAGTTGTAATTTTATTAAATCAAGTCCTGTTATCATCTCACTCACTGGGTGCTCAACCTGAATTCTTGTATTCATTTCAATAAAATAAAAGTTTCCCTTTTCATCCATTATAAACTCAACAGTTCCAACTGTATTATAATTTATTGCTTTGGCAACTTTAACTGCTTCCTTTCCAAGTTTCCTTCTTAAGTCCTTTTTAACAGAGGGAGAAGGAGATTCCTCTATTAATTTTTGATGACGTCTCTGAATTGAGCAGTCCCTTTCAGGAAAATAAATAACATTTCCTTTCTTATCAGCAACAATCTGTATCTCAATGTGTTTTGGATTTCTTATAAATTTTTCAATATAAACTGAGGAATCTCCAAATGCATTCTGTGCTTCACTTCTTGCTATTGGAAAAAGTTTCTCAAGTTCCTTTTCTGTCTCAGCAATCCTCATTCCCTTTCCTCCACCACCAGCAGTTGCTTTTATAATAACAGGATAGCCAATTCTCTCACTTACCTTTTTCGCTTCTTCTATGCTTTCCACATTTCCTTTACTTCCAGGAACAACCGGAACACCTGCCTTATAAACTGTTTCCCTTGCCTTTGATTTATCTCCCATAAGAAGAATATTTTCTTTTGAAGGTCCTATAAATGTTATTCCACATGCCTCACAAAGTTCTGCAAAATGTGTATTTTCTGCTAAGAATCCATATCCAGGATGAATTGCATCTGCGCCTGTAATTTCTGCTGCACTCAAAATATGAGGAATATTTAAATAACTCTCAGTTGAAGGTCCTGGTCCTATACATACATTTTCATCAGCATATAATACATGGAGGGAGTTTTTATCCGCTTCAGAATAAACACTTACTGTCTTTATTCCAAGTTCCTTACATGCTCTTATTATTCTTAAAGCAATCTCTCCTCTATTGGCTATTAAAACCTTCTTAAACATTTATTCAATTTCAAAAAGTTCCTTTCCATACTCAACCTTTTCCCCTTCTTTAATTAAAACCCCTTTTACTTTACCAGAAAATTCACTTTTAATATCTCTTTTAACCTTTAGTGTCTGAATTCTACAAAGTAAACTTCCCTTTTTAATTTCATCTCCTTCTTTTACAGAAATTTCTGCTATAGTTCCTATGACAGGTGATTTTATTAATTTAACAGAAGATTCCTCTTTTTTTGTTTCTTCTTTCTTTGTTTTCTCTTTTGAAACTGCCTTTTCTTTTTTAGAAGTTATTTCCTCTTTTATATCCCTTACAAATCTTATATGGAAATCATTATTTTTCCATTCAAACTCCTCAACATCCGTTGTCTCAAGAATTTTAAGAAACTCCTTTACCTGTTTAAGGTCTATTTTACTATTCTTCGACACGTTCTATATACTCTCCTGTTCTTGTATCAACTAAAATATAATCTCCTTCATTTATGAATAAAGGAACTTTTATTTCAGCACCTGTTTCAAGTGTTGCTGGCTTGTAGACATTGCTTACACTGTCCCCTTTTACTCCAGGAACAGTGTGAACCACTTTAAGTTTTACTTTCAATGGTAAATCAATACCGAGGAGTTCTCCTTTACTTTGAAGTATAAAAACATCCATTCCTTCCTTTATAAAATTTACAAAATTTCCAAGTTTATCTTTGCTTATTGGATACTGTTCATAAGTTTCATTGTCCATAAAAACATAGTTTTCACCGTCATTGTAAAGATATGAGACCTTTTTTCTTTCAAGTTCCACCTCATTAAATGTTTCTCCTGACCTGAATGTTCTCTCAAGCACCTGTCCTGTTTTTATGTTCCTCAACTTTGTTCTTACAACTGCCTGTCCTTTTCCCGGTTTATGATGCTGGAACCATATAATTTCATAATATTCACCATCAACCTCTATCACCATACCTCTTGAAAAGTCAGAAGTTGAAATCATAGTTTTTCAACACCTCCTTTTTTCAAGAGGTAAACATCTTCAATTCTAACTCCTCCAATACCTCTTATATAAATTCCTGGCTCAATTGTAAAGACCATATTTTCTTTGAAAATATCCCTGTTTTTATTTGAAAGGGAAGGATATTCATGAACTTCAATTCCTATTCCATGTCCAAGAGTATGATAAAGGTTGTCTTTCCAACCTCTATCCTTCAAATAATTTTCAACTTCCTTTACCACTTTGCCTATTACCTTTCCTGGTTTTATTAAATGCAAAGCAATCTCTTTTGCCTTATTTAAATCATTAAATGCTTTTTTAATCAGTTTATCAGTTTTCATTTTATCTATTATAAAAAATCGTGTCAAGTCAGAATGATAATAATTGTATTTAACTCCGAAATCAATCAAAAGATATTTTTCAATTTTTTTTCCCTCTGGTATATGATGAGGATAAGATGAGTTTTCATCCCCAGCAATAACAGGAAAGAATGACTCTTCAAGTTTCACTT
>QMOP01000208.1 GCA_003650255.1 Caldisericota bacterium | reverse complement strand
TGCATATGCAATGATAACAGGAATAAATATAAGAAATAGCATCCAGATTGTATGAAATATTGATTCAAAAAATTTTATATAAAAAATTGAAATATTTTTATATGGAAGAGAAAACAAAAACTCAATTTCATTTTTCTCAAACATTATATTAAAGGAATTAATAATGCCTGACAATGGAAGTAATATCATTGAGGCAAAAAGAGTTAGAGAGAGAAGTTTAAAAGTAAGATACTCTCCAAAAATAGGAACATTCTTTAAATAAATGAGTGCTCTTAAAAACCCCTTATATATCCCATAAAGGGATAAGAAAAAAAGAAAAATAAAGAGAATTCTTAGATAAAGATCAAAACCTCTGAGATTCAAAATTTTATTTTTATTCTCATTTAAGAAAAGTTTTATTTTTTCTATCATTCAAGGAGTTTAAGAAATATTTCCTGTAGCCCTTTATCCACTCCTGCTCTTCTTTTCAATTCCTCAATTCCTCCCTCTTCTACAATCCTTCCTTTATCAATTATTGCTACTCTGTCTGAGACAATTTCTGCAAATTCAAGTGTATGAAGTGAAAGGAAAATAATCTTTCCCTCTTTTTTAAATTCTTCCAACATCTTTTTAAGTTTCAAAATTGCAAATGGATCAAGTCCAACAAGTGGTTCGTCAAGAATTGAGATGTATGGTTTTAAAATCCTCATACACGTAAAAAGAAGCCTTTTCCTGTAGCCATGGGAATATGTCTCTATCAAAGAATCAATAAAACTATCCATATCAAAATAACTGATTTCCTTTTCAATATCATTCTTTTTAACTTTATAAACTTTAAGTATAAAATCAATAAATTCTCTTCCTGTAAGTTTATCATAAAGAAATGGATTATCAGGTATAAAAAATATATTTCTTTTTAAATCAACATCATCTGAATTAAACTCTTTCCCATTAATATAAATACTTCCTGAATCCTGTCTCAAAATTCCAGAAAGAATTTTAAATGTTGTTGTCTTTCCCGCTCCATTTGGTCCAATCAGTGAAAATATTGTTCCCTCTTCAACCTCAAAACTTATTCCATCAAGAACCCTCTTACCGTGAAAACTTTTTGAAATATCAATAACCTTTATCATCCTTTTTCCAAACAGAATACCAGAGTTCTCTTTTTAAAAAACCCTCATATTTAAAAATATATGGCTCAGCAATTCCCTTCCTGACCATCTCATAATTTAAGCATCTCCATCTTCCATCTTTTTTAAAAAATATAAGAGCAAGAACTCTTCCATAATATCCTCTTGCTTCCTCCTCAGGAATTATCAACAGAACATCTTTATAAAGAATCTCATTCTTAACATACTCCATTGCCTCTTTTCCTCCCTTCTCTCCTTTTTCTCTAAATTCAGGATGAGGTATTTCAGGAGCATTTACACCAAGAAACCTTATAATCCTTCCCTCATTATCCCTTACAGTATCTCCATCATATACATGGACAATTCTCGTTGAATAAAGCATATATCCATAATCCCAGTTTACATAAGGGAATTCGTCTTTAAGAATTCCATACTCATAAGGAGAACTAACCTCTCCATATACAATTTTGTCTGTAATCTCTTCCTTTTTATAATCCTTGTAAAATTTTGCCTGAACATAAAAAAGAAGCAAATAAACTGGAATCCCTATAAATATGGTATACAAAAGGATCTTTCTCATTTAAAATCTAAACTGCTTCTCTATCCCAAGATATTTCTCTCCTTCTCTTCCCTTTTCAAGCTCCATCCTTCCTTTTAAAAACTGTAAACCTTTAATTCTATATAAAAATTCAAGTTCATGAGAAAGCCTGAGTTTATTCTCATATTCTTTGAATTTTACATTATATCCCCAGAATAATCTATCTGATAAGTGTTTTCCAACTTTAATCTGAGCTCCTTCAAGAATACTTCCTTTACCTTCCTCTAAATCCTCAACAAGTGGAATATCAACCTTTACAGTATCAACAAGGCCAGTTCTTTCAAGAATATCCTTTACAAGCGGGGAGGTAAGAGTGGAGTCAAAAATTCTTATTATCTCCCTTCTTAAAACTCTCTGTCTCTCCTCTTCATTCATATTTTCAAAATCAACTCCAAATAACTTTGAAACAAGCTTCTCCTCTGAAATCTTCTCTGCAAGATATGGAGATTCAAACTCTGGTTTTGTCCTACCAAGGACATCTCTTTTTACTCTAAGAAGTATTTTTTCACCCTGTGGAAGAATTGTTTCTGCTTCTCCCTCAAGAAATGGAACATTATCAACAAAATCAATTTCTGCTCTCTTTATTTCAAATTCTCTTCCAAGATAAACAAGTCTTCCCCTTTCGGAATAAACCTTCCCATTTACAACCATCTTTCCTTTTTTCTTTTTCTTAAAATTAAGTTTTCCCTTAATAACTGCTTCACAGAAACTGTTTTTAAAATAAAAATTATTTCCAGTAATCAAATTAAAATCAAATGAAAAAGGAATAAATGAACCACCCCTCTTTCTATATGTAAACTCTCCATCATAAAGTGTAATATCTCCCCTTAAAAATGGAGATCCTTCAACAAAATTTACCTCAATCTCTCCCTTTACCTTTGAATTTGAATACCTTTTAATAAAAAACTTTGTCAATCCGAAACTTTCAATAGGAAACCCTTTATCCTCAATATATACATCATCAAATTTAATCTTTAATCCTCCTTTCAAACTCTTCCAACTATTCAGTATTAACTTTCCTGATATATCAAATCTACCAGG
>QMOP01000207.1 GCA_003650255.1 Caldisericota bacterium | reverse complement strand
TTTTTTTATATTATTACTTTTACAGGAAGTGCAAAAAGGATGTAATTACAACCTTTTCAATCGCTTAAATTAAGAGTATATGAATCAATTATATTTAGTTCTTTTGCCTTTTTTAATCTTTTCAAATTTCTTCCCCAGGCAATTATAAATGAATTTTTAAATTTTTCTTTTATTGCAAGTGAAAATGAACCTCCTATAAGACCAAGACCTGCAATTCCTATTTTCATACGTTTCTTCCTATAGCATTTGCTATCTTTTTTGCTTTACTCATCAAATCCTTAAACTGTGGAAATGTTATTGATTGAGGTCCATCAGATAGTGCTTTTGCAGGGTCATTATGAACCTCAATAAGAAGTCCATCAGCACCACATGCAATAGCAGCAAGCGACATTTTCACAACATAATCCCTGTTTCCTGTTCCATGTGAAGGGTCAACAACTATAGGTAAATGAGAAAGTTTTTTTATCACTGGAATCGCATTTAAATCAAGGGAAAATCTTGTTTCTGTTTCAAATGTCCTTATTCCTCTTTCACATAAAATTACATTGTAGTTTCCCTCTTTCATGATATACTCTGATGCCATTAGAAACTCCCTGATAGTAGCTGATATGCCTCTTTTTAATAGTACTGGTTTTTTAATTTTTCCAACCTCATTTAAAAGTGAGAAGTTTTGCATATTTCTTGCTCCAATCTGAATTATATCGGCATACTCAGCAACAATCTCAAGATGCCTTGTATCCATTGCCTCTGTTATTATCTTAAGTCCTGTCTTCTTTTTTGCCTCTTTCAAATATTCAAGCCCTTCAATACCAAGTCCTTGAAAAGAGTAGGGAGAGGTTCTTGGTTTAAATGCACCTCCTCTTAAAATTTTTGCTCCATTTTTTTTAACAAATTCAGCAATCTTTAGAAGTCCTTCTTTTGATTCAACAGCACATGGTCCTGCCATTATCACAATTTCCTTTCCACCAATTTTTATTCCTTCAACATCAATAATTGAGTCCTTTGGATGGAATTCACGTGATGCAAGTTTGAATGATTTTGAGATTGGAGTTATAAAGTCAACCTCATCCATTGCCTCAAAAATTTCTCTTGCTAAAATTGCATTTTCTCCAATAACTCCAATCACAATCCTTTCCTCTCCTTTTGAAATATGAGGAGAAAAACCAAGTTCCTTTACTTTTTTTACAACTCTTTCAATTCCCTTTTTTGAAACATTCTTTTTAAGTGTTAGTATCATTTTTTCCTCCTCAAAATCCAATTCTCTTTTTTGTTTTTGGTGCTGGTAGCAAAAATTTATTAATGATTTCAAATAAAGTTTTTATTTGCTTATCATGTTCTTCTATTTTTTTTACCAGTTCTCTATGTAAGTGAAGATATTCTCTTAATTTTACAAAAGCACGCATTATCGCGATATTAACCTTTATAGCTTTTTTACTTTTTAAAACACTGGAGAGCATGGCCACACCCTGTTCAGTGAATGCATAGGGATTAGCTCTTCTTATACCTCCCCAACTTGAAATCACAATCTGTGATTTCAAATATCTCCATTCTTCATCTGTTAGCTGAAACATGAAATCCTCTGGAAAGCGTTCAATATTTCGTTTTACTGCTTGTATTAATACCCTTGTTTCCACCCCATATAATTCAGCGAGATGAAAACTTAGCATTACCTTTTTTCCTCTGATTAAATATATCCTGCTTGCAATTTCTTCAATAGGTATTAACTCACTCATTTTTTAAACCACTTTTTGATGTATTTAATAAATTTTTTATTCTCTTCTCTTTTTCCAATACTTACCCTTATATATTCTGGCAGGTCATACTCATCCATACTTCTTACAATCACACCCTTTCTTAAAAGATACTCAAAACACTTTTTTCCATTTCCAACTTTTATTAAAATAAAGTTTGTTTTTGAAGGAATGAAAAATATATTTAATTTTTTCAACTCTTTTTCAAGAAAACCTCTTTCTCTTATCGTATAATTTACAACATATTCAAGATGAGTTCTATCTTTAAGTGCTTCAATTCCTGCTTCATGTGAGATTCTTGTTAAATTGAAGGGTGGACGGATTCTTTCAAGTGGGTCAATTATATCTTTTCTTCCAATTCCATACCCAACTCTTAATCCAGCAAGTCCATATGCTTTTGAAAGTGTTCTTAGGAAAATTAATGGATATCCTTTTTTCACATAATTAATTGTCCTCGGATAGTCCCTCTCTTTTACATATTCAGCATATGCCTCATCAACAACAACTATCGTATTTAATCTTTTCTTCTTGTAAATCTTCCAGAACTCTTCAAACTCTTCTTTTGTATTATAGGTTCCTGTTGGATTGTTTGGGTTTGCAATGAAAATCAGTTTTGTTTTTTGATCACTTTTAATAGCCATATTTTTTAAGTCATGCTTGAAATCTTTTACCTTTATTTCTCTGATTTTACATCCCATTAGCCATCCAGCCATTTTATACCTTATAAAAGCATACTTTGATACAACAATATTGTCTTCCTTTTCAAGATATGCTTTTGCAAGAAGTTCAATTATTTCATCAACTCCAGAACCTAAAACTATATTATTTATTTGAATTTTCCAGAATTTACTAAGAAATTGATTTAATTTTGTATAATTTGAATCAGGGTATCTATTTACCTCATTTGCTACTTTTTTTATTTTTTCTATTACCTTTTTTGAAGGTCCAATTGGATTCTCATTTGAAGCAAGTTTTACAATCTCTTTTAGTTTAAACTCTTTTTTAATTT
>QMOP01000206.1 GCA_003650255.1 Caldisericota bacterium | reverse complement strand
GTATTAATGAGGGAATACTTCAATAAAGCTACTCAGCTGTATCTGGAGGGTAAATATGAGGAAGCAATCAAATACTGGGAAAAAGTTCTAGAAATAGACCCTGACCATGAGTTATCGGAACAGAAGATAGAAAAAGCAGAAAAGATGCTTGAAAAACAGAGGGAGGGAAGATGAGGAAAATTTTTGCTGGAATGATTTTTTGTTTATTGGTGACTTCTCTTTTTGCAATTGAGCCAGAGGAGGTTTCTTTCAGAATTAAAGGAATACATGAGGACCTCGCTGGACTTGTGAGGGATGAATACACAGATATGATGTTCTTACCATATTATATCCTTGATATTGAGGGATATCGTCTTTATACAAATCTAAGCAATCTTACTTCAGGAAATGAGACAGCACTTAGTGATGGTGGCTTTTCATCTCCTGTTGTGGACAATGAATATCTAATTGGTGGAGTTGTTCCTTTTCGCAGAACAAAAATTGGTTTTATATTTAATGATTACGGCAGTTTAACTCCAGAAACATTTTCATTCTGGGATCAGGCAGGTAATTTTCAAACAATAACAGGTGAACATAAAGAGGTTTATACCGGAACAGATTGGTTGGGAAGGGGTTATAGAGAAGAAATATCTGCTAAATCAGAATTAGAAATTTCGTCTGGCACTATCTGTTTTTTATTTGGTTTTCAACCAAGAGATAAAACTAAAAGAGTTGGATTTGTTTTTGAATATAAGAAAGATGAAGGGGTTTCTTCAAAAAGTTATTATGATTCTTATTTTCTGTGGTCAGCCGATAGTTCAACTTATTCAATAAAGAACTATAACAAAAGTGAAAAATATAGTGAAAGTTATATTACACTTGCTCCTGCTGGTGAGTTTCAGGTAAATCCTGATTTTACAATCGGTGGAATGTTTGGGGTTATTCTTGGAAAGATAGAAACATCTGATAATGAAACAACAGATAATTATCAATCAAAAGAGTTTCTTAATCAATTTGGTGGAACTTATACTTCAGAAAAGGACTGGACAGATTTTGACAATGAATCCGTAGATTTGGATGGCACAGGTTTTGGTTTAAGAATTCTTGGGAAATACTCACTGGAAAAAGATTTAATTTTTAGAGGAATTTTTGATTATTCTTCCCTCCCACTTGAAGGAGTTTATACTATAAATAAAGGTTCCGTTACAAGAAAAAATGGTTATGGTAAGAATCCACCAGACCCTGTTGAGGAGTCATCCAGTGAGAAAGTTTCTATTGATAAAGAAAATATGCTTTTGGGTTTTGGTTTTGAAAGAAGATTAAACAAGAAACTTCTTCTTGTGATGGGAATAAAATATGAATATAGCGAAATAAATTATAAGACATATTTAGAAAAAAATAAAAGTTTAATTTTTCCTGTTGGTCTTGAATATAAATTGAATAAATGGTTTGTTTTTCGACTTGGTGTTTCACACAGAATTAGTACTGTTGAAGAAAGAGAATTTCCTGAGGGAGATGAGTATTCAGTGGATTCTTCCATTACAAAAACACGGAGTACAAATTTTTCATTTGGAGCAGGAATTAAATTAACAGAGAATTTTCAGATAGACCTTTTGAATTTCGGGACACTTATAGATATGAGCCAGTGGCAAATTTCAGCAGTATTTAAGTTTACTACAATCGGAGTAAAAAAAGGTAAAAAAGAGCTTTCTCCTGAAGAAATATCTGCTTTAAAGAAAAAATACTGGAAAAAAGCAGTGAAAGAATACAACAGGGAAAATTTTGATAAGGCAATATATTACTGGGAAAAAATTCTTGAGATAGATCCCAATCATAAAGCATCTTTGAGAAGAATTGAAAAAGCAAAAGAGAAAAAGAGAGAATTATGGGGAGAATAGGAGGAAAAGATGAAAAAAGAAGTTTTAATAAGTTTTTTGTTGTTACTTTTTGGATGTGCAGTTGGAATTAATTATCTTATGGTTTCTCCTAACATTTCAAGGTATTCTCCAGGAGGTTTGGTAATCCTTCCCACTCGTTCTGGTAGGGAAGGTACCGAGGCATATACATCTTTAATAAACAGTAGATTTACAGAGAAATTAGAGAAGACAGGGATTTTTAAAAAGGTAGTTTCTCCAGATAGGGTTATTGTTGCTATGGAAAGTGATGAGAAAATTATGGATGCTGTTACAAAGTTATTTACACGGTATCAAGTTGTTGGAAAAATGGACAAAAAAGCATTAAAAGTGATTTCTGACTATTTTGGAGTGGATCAGATTATATTAATTCGTTTGACTAACTGGAGGGTGGATAGGGTGAGGACGTATCGTTACACGACTGTAGGTATTGCATTGGTTATGGTAGACAAAAGTGGAGAGATACTATGGAAAGCTCAACATACTATAAAGAGAAAAAGGTATGCGTTGTTTACAAAAGAGAGGACTCAATTTAAACAGACCACAGATACAGTGATTAATGAGATAATGAGTACCATACCTTTTAAGAAAAGACAGTTGAGAGAGGAAGACGGAACTTCTGAAGAAGAATTGGAAAAGTTGAACGAAATAGATAAAAAAGAATTAATGAGACAGCATTTTATGAAAGCAACAAAGTTATATCAGGAAGGGAGGTATGAAGAGGCAATTGAAGAGTGGGAAAAAGTTTTAGAAATCGATCCAAACCATGAACTTTCAAAGAAGAAAATTGAAAAGGCAAAGAAAATGTTGAACAAGTAAAGAGGTAAATTTATGAAGAAAATAAAGTATAACAAAGGAAAATACAGTGG
>QMOP01000205.1 GCA_003650255.1 Caldisericota bacterium | reverse complement strand
GAGATAAACTTAAATGGGATAAATATTTGGATGTTAAAGTTCTCTCCCCTCCAAAGAAACTTTTTAGAGGCGGAAGCGATTGTAATGATAATTCTATTGTTCTAAAAATAACTTACAGAAAAGTTTCTATTCTTTTTACTGGTGATGCTGAAAGAAGGGCTGAACTTGAAATGGTAAGGGTTTACAGGGATAAACTTGAGTCAACAATTTTAAAAGTTGGACATCATGGCTCATATACATCAACTACGGATAAATTTCTTTATTATGTTCTTCCAGAGGTTGGCATAATTTCATGTGGAAGAAACAACCGTTTCGGTCATCCCCATAGAAGTGTTTTAAAGAGATTAAAGAGATATGGAGTGAAGATTTATAGGACTGATGTTTCAGGGACAATTTATTTTAAGACGGATGGATACAAATACTGGATAGTAAAATAGATGATTCGTTCTGTTTTAAGAAAAAGGAAAGGTGGTTTTCCCTTCGGGGGACGATCGCGTGTGTGGTTCGCTCTGGTTCAGAAAAAAGGAAAGGCGGTTTTCCCCTCAGGGGACGTTCGCGAGGGTGGCTCACTCTGCTCGCTGCGGTGGAAAGCACCATGTCCTCGCTCGCAAAGCCCCTTCGGGAAAAACCGCCTCCCTTATACTCTCGCTCTATCGCTCTGTCAGACTGTCGCACTGTATGCGTCCTTGGACGTAAAGCCTCCTCGGGAAAAACCACCTACCATTTACCATTCGCTATTCGCCATTCGCTACTTTTACCATTTGCTATTCGCCATTTGCCATTCGCTATTTGCTGTTCATAAGGAGGAAGGATGAAGAGGATTGTTTTTAAAGATGCTAGTATTGTTGTTACTATGAATGAGAATATGGGTGAGATAAAAAATTGTGATGTTGTTGTTGAGGGAAATGAGATTGTTAAAGTTGGAAAAGATTTAAAAGAGGAAGGAGAGATAATTGATGCAAGAGGAAAAATTTTGCTTCCAGGATTTGTAAACACACATCATCATTTTTATCAAATTTTAAATAGAAATATGCCTGCTGTTCAGGATGCTCCACTTTTTAAGTGGCTTTTATATTTATATGAGGTCTGGAGGAATCTTGATGAGGAATGGGTAAGAGTTTCAACGAAGATAGCAATTTCAGAACTACTTCTTTCAGGTTGCACAACAGCACTTGATCATTATTATGTTTTTCCAAAAGGAAAAGAGAATTTGATTGATTTTGAAATAGAAGAAGCAAAAAATTTAAGGATACGGTTTCATATTACAAGAGGAGGAATGTCAAGAGGAAAATCAAAAGGAGGTCTTCCGCCTGATGACCTTGTTCAGGAAGAGGAAGAGATTTTAAAGGATTATGAGAGATTGGTTAATAAGTATCATGACAGTGGCAAATTTTCAATGTTAAGAATTGTTCCTGCTCCATGCTCTCCTTTTTCAGTAACTGAAGAACTTTTAAAGGAGACATTGTTATTTGCAAGAAAACATAAACTTCAATCCCATACACATCTTGCAGAGACACTTGATGAAGAAGAGTATTGTAAGGAAAAACTTGGTAAAAAGCCTGCAGAATGGCTTGAAGAGATTGGATTCCTTGGAGAGGATATAATCTTAGCTCATTGTATATATCTTGATGACGAGGATATAAAACGACTTGGAAAGTATAAGACAGGAGTAAGTCATTGTCCAAGTTCAAATCTTCGTCTTGGTTCAGGTATTGCACCAATTAAAAAACTACATGAGGCAGGTTGTAATATTTCAATAGGAGTTGATGGATCTGCTTCAAATGACACCTCAAACCTGTGGCTTGAAGGAAGAATGGCACTTCTTTGTTCAAGAGTTAAAGATAAGCTTACTGCAAGAGAGGTTCTTTATTTTCTTACTAAAGGTGGAGCAAAAGTTCTTGGAAGGGATGATATAGGAGAGATTTCTCCAGGAAAAGCAGCAGATATAATTTTGATTGATACAAATAGAATTGAGTTTGCTGGTTCTGGATACGACCCTGTTGCAGGAATACTTTTCAGTGGTGGTAATTTCAGGGTTGATTTAAATATGATTAATGGAAAAATTTTAGTAAAGGATGGAAAACTTCTTATATATGAAGAAGAAAAACTTATTGAAGAAGCAAGGAAGGTTGAAAGAAAAATTCTTGAAAAAATTTAATTTTTATCTTTTTCTATTTTAACAACCTTTATATCAAAAATAAGATTTTTTCCAGCAAGTGGATGGTTCATATCAAGTGTAATGCTTTCCTTATCTACATTCACAACTTTTGCAGGAATTTTTCTTCCATCAGGGGATTGTAGGGTGATATACATTCCCTTTTCAACTTTGAAATCAGGTGGAAGCATTGATATGGGGAATTTTCTTACAAAACTTTCATTCCTTTCTCCATAGGCATCTTCAGGTTTTATTAGAACTGTTTTCTCTTCTCCAAGTTTCATTCCAACACAGGCATTTTCAAATCCGGGTATAAGTGTTCCACTTCCTACTTTAAACTTTAAAGGACCTCTTCCTTTTGAAGTATCAAAAACTTCTCCATTTTCAAACTTTCCTGTGTATTCAACCTCAATTGTGTCGTTCTTCTCTACTACCATTTTACCTCCTTTACTTTCTGATACAGATAGATTTTTCTTACAGGAGAACAAAAGAAAAATAATTAAAAATAAAAATTTCACAACAACCTCACCTTTACTATACTAATTATAATTATCTTGTCAAGTAAATTAATTTTGATTAAAATTAAAAAATGGACAAAACTTCTCTTATAAT
>QMOP01000204.1 GCA_003650255.1 Caldisericota bacterium | reverse complement strand
CTGACAACAGACGGGCGCGCCTCCCTGCCGGCAGGCAGGCGCTGAACAGAGCGAGCCACATACGCGATCGTCCCCCGACGTGAAAGTCACCTTTCCACTAAAAAGTGAGTAGAAAGTACTTAGCAGGGAATGAGAATTGAAAGAAGGAAATTTATAAAAGATACACTTCTTTTTGGAATATCAATTTTTTTATTACCTGAATTTTTAAGAGCAAAAAAGAAAAAGGTATCAGGAGATAAAGGATTTATAATTAAGAAAGAGGCATACTTTTATGAAAAACTTGATGAGGAAACAGTAAGATGTCTTTTATGTCATAATAGATGCATTTTGAGAAATGGAGTGAGAGGGTTTTGCAGGGTAAGGGAACCGGAGGATGGAAAACTTTACACACTTGTTTACGGAAATCCAACAGCAATTCATGTTGATCCTATTGAAAAGAAACCATTCTTCCATTTTTTGCCAGGAACAGGAGCATTTTCAATTGCAACAGCAGGCTGCAATTACAGATGTAAAAACTGTCAGAACTGGCAGATTTCACAGTTTCCACCTGAGGAGACAGTAAACTGGTATCTTCCGCCTATAGAGGTTGTAAAAAAAGCAATTGAGTATAAATGTCCAAGTATTGCCTATACATATACGGAGCCACTCATATTTTACGAATATACATATGACTCATCAGTTATTGCAAAGAAAAAAGGTATTAAAAATGTTTTAAAGACAAATGGAGCAATAAACAGGGAACCCATGGAAGAATTATGTGAAGTTATAGACGGAGCAAATGTTGATTTAAAATTTATTGATGAGAAAATTCATTATAAAATTACAAAAGGTGATTTGAAAACAGTTCTTGATGGACTTCTGATTTTAAAAAAGAAGAATGTCTGGATAGAGATAACAAATCTTATAATTCCAACATTAAATGACAAGGATATCCAAATAAGAAAACTTGTAAAATGGATAAAGGAGAATCTTGGAAGGGAAGTTCCAATACATTTTTCAAGATTTTATCCACACTATCTTTTAAAAAATTTACCACCAACACCAAAGAAGACCCTTATAAGAGCAAGGGAGATTGCTCTTTCAGAAGGAATGAAATTTGTATATGTTGGTAATCTTCCCGGTAATGTAGGAGAAAACACATACTGTCCTAAATGTGGGAAAATAATTATAAAAAGAATTGGATTTATGGTTCTTGAAAATAAATTGAAAAAAGGAAATTGTCCCTATTGTGGAACAAAAATTCCAGGAGTCTGGAATTAAATCTTGACAATATTCAATTTTTAAGTATAATTATTCTATAAATGATTATCTTTGATATATATGGAAAAATTATGGAAAAAGGAGGTGAAGAATGAGGAAGTTAATGGTGTGTATGTTTACATTGATTTTCATTGCAGGAACTTCCTATGGAAAGATCGGGAAAATCAAAGTAAACGGTTCAATTGAGGTTCAGGGAAGATGTCTTAACAACTCAACTGACCTTGCTGATTATGACTCTGACAAAGCAGGGGCAACAGGGAAAACAGACGATGTAATCAGTGATGTAATTACAAGGGTCCTTGTTGGAGTTGAAGCAAAAATTACAGAAGGAGTTTCTGGAAGGATTCTCTTAAGGAAAAATGACAGAAATTATGGTACAGGTTCGCAATCAATTTTTGGAACAGAATGGAATGTTAATATTGAGAATGCCTATTTAGTTCTTGATGATTTCTTAAAGATTTTCAAAATCACTCTTGGAAGACAATTTCTCGGTGAAGAAGGCGATTTAAACCTTTATTATGGACCCACTTCTGGAGATGCACTTGGAGTTAATGCTATAGACGGAATAAAAGCAGATGTAAGAATTAAAAAGTTTGATATATCCCTTTTAAATTTTAAAATTGTTGAATCAGGTTTAGTTCCAAGTAGAGACATTGACCTTTCAGGAATTACAGTTAGTTGTGGTGGAAGATTAGTTGATGGGCTCAATACAAAACTTTATATTTACCAGAGAATTGATAAAAGCGCTGGAGGACAAAGTGTAAGAGATGATTTAAGAGTTTATGGATTAAAAGGAAGTTATGAAGTGAAAAGTGTTGAAGGATTAAAAGTAAAAGCAGAGTATGCTTTTAATGCAGGAACAGATAATAATACAGACGTTAATTATGAAGGTTCAGCTTATATAATAGGAGCAAGTTATAGAGGAGTTGAAGTTGCGGATATACCTCTTTCATTTAAACTTGAATATGCCTCAGGAAGTGGAGACGATTCAACAACAGCAACAAAGCAGGAGGCATTTCGGACAATAAATTCAGATTTAAGATATGGAACAATCTGGGCAAATTCTCTTGGAAATGTCGGATTAAATGTTATTGGGACAAGTAGTGGCCTTTCAGTATTGAATCTCTGTGTTGGAGCAGAGAGAGTACTTTTTGATGAACTTTCAGCAAAGTTGGATTATTTGACATTTACAGCAAATGAAGTTACTGGTGGAGCAAGTGATGATTGGGGAAGTGAAATAGATTTAACTTTAAACTGGAAACAGTCAAAAGATGTTTCTTTACAACTTATCTTAGCACAACTTTCACCAGGAGATGCACTTAAAAATAATTTAGGAGTAACAACATCAGATGCAATAACAAAAGTTGTTGCAAATTTAAAAGTTAATTTTTAAAAATTGGAATATAAGTTCCCCGGTAGCTCAATGGTAGAGCGCCTGCCTGCCGGCAGGCAGGGGTGGCTGTAGTGAAGACAGAGTGGTTTGTATATGTATTAAAGAGTTTGAGAGATGGTAAATTGTATATTGGAATAT
>QMOP01000203.1 GCA_003650255.1 Caldisericota bacterium | reverse complement strand
TCTCATGCCAATAATAATTATCCGATCTCCTAATTTTAACAAAAACATTTTGAACCTCTCCTGGGTCTTCATCAGACGCTGTTCCTGAAATAATGGGTGCAGAATTATAATATGAATAAGACGGTTCATCAAAATATGAATCAGGGTCATCTGTATCAAATGTAAATTGTGGACCAGAAGATGGAGTTTCTTCAACTCCTGCTGTATCAATTGCTTTTGACCTTGCCTCATATTGATATCCATTTGTCCATGTAACTGTATCTGTATAAATCTGCCATGCTGTTTTATCCATGTTTGTATATTCAACCTCTTTCCATGCATTCGGATCATCCCAGCCAGCAGCAGACCAATCCCATGAATTCCAGTTCCAGTATGCTGCTGGTGTTGGTAAAACTCTACTTATTGCAACATAAACCTTATCTATTCCCTGAGCATCATATGCTGTTCCTGTAATATACTCTATCTTATTATAATTTCCTGTATTAACAGGATTATCAACTCCTGACTGTGGTGCAGTTGTATCATAAGTAAATTCAGTATATGGATAGGTTGTCTCCCAGTTCCCTGCACCATCCTTTGCTCTTGCCTCAACCTTATAACTGTGTTGGTCAATCCATGAAACACCACTTGAATCATAACTCCAATTTACAGGTGAAGCAAATGTTTGATCAGGTTCCCAAGAAGCGACAAGAATCCATGTAGGTGTTTTGGTCCAAGTTGAATTTGTTGCATCCCAGTAGGAAGTAGTATCTTTATCAAGAATTCTTATCTCAATTCTTGAAATTCCAGACCAGTTTCCAGGGTCAGAACTTGTTCCTGTAATTGAATTTACTAAATTATAATTTCCTCCATATTTTGGATTTGTTATTCCACTCTCAGGTTCCTTATTATCATAAATAAACTGTATAGGTGTTGTTGAAGCCTCAACCCCATTCAAATCATCTGTTGCTTTTGATTCTATAACCAATCTTCCACCACCATTTGAATCAATCACATCACTCCAGTTCCATGTTATAGCAAAACTCCAGTCTGTTGTTCCACTTGCTAAATTCCAGTATGTTGTTCCTTGCCAGAGTCCATCGTCCTTATTCCAGTAATTTCCTGCCTGTGCTCCATCAAGTGCTTTTATATAAATTTCAATCTTATTCAAATTTGCTGGTGAATAAGCAAATCCTGTCCCTGTTATTTCAGAAAGTGAGTTTACATATGAACCATCCGAAGGAGTAGTTATATCAGAAACAGGAGCAGTAACAACTGTAATATCATACTGATAACCATATTTATTTGTATCATTCTTATCAAAAACCTTTACCCAATGCTCTCCTGGTGTATTCATGGTAATGCTGAAAGTATGAACCCCTTCTTCAGTTGTTGAAAACTGATAATCTGCTGGAAGATCTGCATAAATATCTGAAGAGGAGAAACTCACTGTTCCATTGTAAAGTGTATAAGTGTTTCCATATGGGTCAACTGCTTTTACAACAACACTATTTGAAGTCGTTCCTGCTGTCTCAGGGTCTATGATTCCCGAAATGTCAAAATGGTCTAAGGATGCGGGTTCAACTGTAATATCTGTTTGATAACCCTCATGGGTTGAGATCCATATATCATAAACTCCTACTTTATAATCAGGTGGTGATGCTTTATACAAAATTACCTGAGAACCAAAAACTTTTCTTCCCTCATCTGTTGGAAGGAAGTTATAAGTTGAGATAAGGAAATCATAGTTTGGATTATCTGTTGTGAATGTTATTGTTGAGACATAGTTTACATCCCTGTTTCCATATGGATCCCTTGCTTCAACTATCACATTTGCAGCAGTTCCAGCTGTTAGTGGGTCTGGAATGTTTGAAACATAAAACTGTGTTGCTGGAGCTGGATTGACTTTTATTCCAGTTAATGTTCCATTTGGCACTCCGTCTCCAACCTCTTTTACAGTCAAAGTGTAAATTGCTTGAACTGGATATGTTGACCTTCTCATAATAACTGGAGAGAATGTTCCTTCATTTGTTATATCAGAAGCAGCAGGAAGTGTTGCATCTGGATTATTTGTTTCAAATTCTATTGTTCCTGTATAATTTGCAAGGTTACCATAAGCGTCAACTGCTTTAACATAAACAGAATATGAATTTCCAGCAATTATATCAGTACTCATTGAAAGTTCAAAATGGTCAACACTTGCAGCAACAACTGTTACATTCTGCTGTCCTGTCTTTCCTGTTTCAAAAGTATCATATACTTTCAAATATCTTGAACCAGCAGTACAGAGTTTTACTGTATCCGTTGAGTAATTTCCAGAAAATGTATGAACTCCATTATCAGGATTGCTTCCTGTGGTTGTAAAGGTGTAGTTTGCAGGAATTAATACTTGAGAATGGGTATCATCAGTTTCAAAAGCAATCTCACCTGCATAATCTGTCTTTAAGTTTCCATATAAATCAATTGCTCTTACAACAACCCCTGTTTCTGTTCCAGCAGTATACGGGTCTGGAAGTCCTATAACCTCAAAACTTCCAAGAGCAGCAGGTTTAATTGTAATATTTTCCTGTCTTCCCCATATCGTCTCGCCAGTAATTGTTACTGTATCCCTTACCTCAATATACCAGTCACCAACTTTCTTTAAATAAACACCTGTAAATGTATGGACTCCCTGGTCAGTTGTTGAAAATGTATATTTACTTGGAAGCCCATCTCCTTCACTTACCCATGGATCATCACTCAAAAAGAAAACAGTTCCTTCATAATCTTCCACAATATTTCCCCATGTTCCCCATTGTTTATCATAAACCTCAAC
>QMOP01000202.1 GCA_003650255.1 Caldisericota bacterium | reverse complement strand
TGTGAATTTATGAAGTTCCTTGTTGATAATATGCTTGGTCGTCTTGGAAGGTGGTTAAGACTTCTTGGAATTGATGCAAAACAGGTTAAGAGAAACTCAACATATGATGAGATAATATTTACTTCATTAAATGAAAGAAGAATTTTACTTACAAGGAGTAAAAAGATTTCAAAACATAGGGTATATGGAATTTATTATGTTAAAAATGAGGATTTGAGAAAGCAACTTAAAGAAGTAATAGAGAATTTCAATATAAAGATTGATGAGGATAAGATTTTTTCAAGATGCATAATTTGTAATGAAGAACTTAAAAGGATTGAAAAGGAGAAGGTTAAGGGTGAGGTTCCAAACTATGTTTATCAGACAAGGGATGAATTTTATACATGTCCCTCCTGTAAGAAAATTTTCTGGGAAGGAACACACTTTGAACTTGCGTTACAGTTTATAAAAAAAGAGTTGCTAAAATAATTTTATTAGTGTAAAATAGTAATATGCCTGATGGTCAGGGTAGAAGAAAATATAAAAGAATAAAAGCAATAGTTCTTCTTGATGTTTACAGAAAAGGAGAGTATGCACCAGCAGGAAGGGGATGCATTACAGATATATCACTTGGTGGATGTGGATTTGAATCAACAGCGCAATTTAAAACAGGTGATGAGGTGGTTCTTGTATTCACATTACCGAATAAAAAAACATTCTCTATTGAAGGAATTATAAAAAGAGTTGGTCGTTCAACAGGAACCCTTTCCTACGGAGTTCAGTTTAAAGATATGAGTTTTTTCAAAAAATTAAAACTCCGCTTTCTCATTCCCACTCTTGCAAATGCTGGAAGAGAAGAGTGAGCATTTTTAAAATTTTATGGGCTCCCTGGAGGAAGGAGTATATTACTAAAAAAGAGAAAGATTGTTTTATATGTAAAAAACTTGAGGATGATCCTCAAAATGATAGAGAAAATCTTATTCTTTTAAGAGGTAAAAACACATTCTGTATGTTAAATCTTTATCCGTATAATAATGGACATCTTCTTATAGGACCAAAAAGGCATATTGGAGATATAAACAGTTTAAATGATGAGGAGATAATTGAAATCTGGAGGGTTGCTTCAAAGATGATTGATATTATAAAGAAGGAGATGAATGCAGATGGTTTTAATCTTGGTTTTAATCTCGGAAAGGTAGCAGGAGCAGGACTGGAAGAACATCTTCATTTGCATCTGGTTCCAAGATGGAGTGGAGATACAAATTTTTTGCCTGTTTTATCAGGCACAAAGGTTATATCAGAAGATTTAAAATCAGTATATGATAGGTTAAGGAGGTATTTAGAATGATTGATATTTTTGAGGTTTTAAAAACAGCAGTTGAAAAAAATGCAAGTGATATTCACATTGTTCCTCAGAAACCTGTTATGGTAAGAATTTATGGAAAGGTTATTCCTCTATCTGGATTTGAAGATAAGGTTCTTTCTTCAGAGGAAACGCAGCAACTAATTTATGGAATACTTCATCCTGATCAGAGGAAAAAATTTGAGGAGAATCTTGAACTTGATACCTCTTTGCAGGTAAAGGATATCTCAAGATTTCGTGTAAATGTTTTGATGCAGAAAAACGGGATTGGTGCTGTTTTAAGAGTAATTCCTTCAAAAATTCCGGAACCAGAAGACCTTGGATTTACTCCTGCAATGATAGAACTTACAAAACTTCCAAGGGGACTTGTTCTTGTTACAGGCCCAACTGGTTCTGGTAAATCAACAACACTTGCCTGTATGCTTGAACTTATAAACAAGGAAAGGGAGGAGCATATTCTTACAATTGAGGACCCGATTGAGTTTGTGTATGAGAGTAAGAAATGTATAATAACTCAGAGAGAGGTTGGAATGCACACTCGTTCATTTGCGAATGCTTTAAGAGCAGCATTGAGAGAAGATCCTGATATAGTTTTAATTGGTGAAATGAGGGACCTTGAGACAATTCAGTCAGCACTTACAATTGCAGAAACAGGACATCTTGTATTTGCAACACTCCACACAACAGATGCACCACAGACAATTGATAGAATCATAGATGTGTTTCCTCCATATCAACAGCAGCAGATAAGGATGCAACTTTCAGTTGTATTGAGGGGTGTTATATGTCAGCAACTTCTTCCAAGAATGGATGGGAAGGGAAGGGTTGCTGCGAGAGAAATAATGATTGTAACTCCTGCTGTTTCAAACCTGATAAGAGAAGGAAAGACGCATCAGCTTTATTCTGCAATTGAAACAGGAAGTAAATTTGGGATGATTTCACTTGATAGATCCTTAGCAGAACTTGTTAAGAAAGGATTGATTTCAAAAGATATTGCACTGATGAAGGCAAATAATCCTGAAAATTTAAAAAGGCTTCTTGGAGCAGGTCCTGGGTTTATGCCTGCTGGAAGGAGTTTTAAGTGAAGATTAATGAGGTATTTGAGAAAATAGGAAAAAGGGAGTTTTTTAAAAAGGGAAATTTTATTTTTAAAAAAGGAGACCCATCTGATTCTGTTTATTTTATAAAAAAGGGGAAGGTTGAGATTTCTGTTGAAGAGGATGGGAAAAGGAGAGTTCTTGCTGTTTTAAAGGATGGAGAGATAATCGGAGAGATGACAATTTTTCAGGATTTACCCCGTTCAGCAGATGCATTTTTACTTGAGGATACAGAGGTTTTTAAAATTTTAAAAACTGATTTTTATTCTTTTATGAAAGAAAATCCAGAAGAGGTATTTGAATTTACAAGAGAAATTGTGAAAGTGATTTCAGATAGGATGAGGATTTTAAACAGGTTTTTAC
>QMOP01000201.1 GCA_003650255.1 Caldisericota bacterium | reverse complement strand
CTTTTTTAATTCCATATTTTGAACGGATTGCTTTTTCTTTTGCCATCATAAGAGCATCAACAATTGTGTTTCCTGTAATAAAGATTTTCTTTCTATCAATCCCCTCATTTATTAAGTTTTCCTTTGCTTTTTTTGTAGGAGCAAATAGAAGTGTTGAGATTTTATCAGTAAGTGTTCTATTTGCTTCTTCTGGATAGGGTTGACACAGGTCAAATGTTCTTAAGCCCGCTTCAACATGTGCAACAGGAATTCTGTGGTAAAATCCTGAAAGAGCAGAGGCGAATGTAGTAGTTGTATCTCCATGAACAATTAAAAGGTCGGGTTTTTCTATTTTAAATATTTTTTCAAGTCCTGATAAAACCTTTGTTGTAATATGAGTAAGTGTCTGACCATGAACCATAATTTTCAGGTCATAGTGATAATCCATTGAGAAAACATCAATTGCCTGATAAAGCATCTTTTCATGCTGCCCTGAAAGAATAAGTTTTACATCAAATGTTTTATCATTTTTAAATGCATGATATACTGGTGCCATTTTTATTGCTTCTGGTCTTGTTCCAAATACTATGAATATTTTTCTTTTCATAGGGTTGCAATTAATATTGCGATTATTGAAAGGATTAAGGTGATATTGTAAATAAGTAAAACTACTTCCCTCTGATTCCAACCAAGTTTAAGGAGTATGTGATGAAAGTGAGAGGAGTCGGCTTCCATTATTGATTTTCCCTTTTTCGCTCTTCTTATTATTGCAAGAATTACATCAAATATTGGAAGAGCAACAACTATTATCGGGATTATGAGTGCGATGGATGCAACAAGTTTCAGCATTCCAAGTATTGTTGTAATTCCAAGCATAAAACCAAGAAATAAACTTCCGGAATCACCCAAGAATATGTTTGCCGGATAAAAGTTGTAATAGAGAAAGCCAAGGGTTGATCCAGCAATAAGAAGGGAAAAGATTGAACTTGGAATAAGTTGTTCCTGAATTACTCCATGTTCTGCCTGGATTAGATTGACAAGAAAGAATGTAATGGAAGCAATAACAGTTATTCCTCCTGCAAGTCCATCAAGTCCATCAACAAGGTTTATTACATTTGTAAAGCCAATAAGCCACAGAGTTGTGAATATTATCATTATAAGTTTTGGAAAGTGAATGTATTTAAAGAATGGAAGATTTAATCCTGTGACTTTAATCCCATAGAGTATAACAATAAATGTGGCAATAATCTGAAGAAGAAGTTTTACTGTTGGTTGAAGTGGTCTTCTGTCATCACTTGCACCTGTAAGTAGAATAAGGGTTGATGCAAGAAATATTCCAAATGTTTTTTCCCTGAAATTTTTAGAAAGAAATATTTCTCTTACACTTGGAAAAAGAAGAAAAAGGAGAAGAAGAGTGAGATAAAATGACACGTATATCCCAATTCCTCCCCAGAGTGGAATGAGTGTTGAATGAATTTTTCTTTTTTTATCAGGTCTATCATATACTCTCTTTTTTTCAGCAATACCCATTACATATGGAACAGAATAAAGTGAAATAAAAAGGGAAAGGAAGAATGCGGTAATATATGTCCAGTTCATAAGATATAGGCAGGGTAATTTTTAGCAAATTTTATTACTTTTTCTTTTAAAGATTTCAAAAATTTCTTATCATTTCTCTTCTCAATTGCCTCTTTTATAAAATTTGCAATTATTTTCATTTCTTTTTCCTTCATTCCTCTTGAGGTTACAGCAGGTGTTCCAATCCTTATTCCACTTGTTATTGCTGGAGGATTTGGGTCATTTGGTATAACATTTTTATTTACTGTTATTCCAACCTCTTCAAGTGTTTCTTCAACCTCTTTTCCTGTTAATTTTTTCCTTCTTAAATCAAGAATAAGCATGTGATTGTCAGTTCCACCAGTTAAAATATCAAATCCAAGGTTCTTTAGCTCCTTTGCAAGTGTTTTTGAATTTTTAAGAATCTGTTCCTGATACTTTTTAAATCTTTTCTTTTTTGCCTCATTTAAAACTATTGCTTTTGCAAGTATAACATGCATTAATGGTCCACCTTGAATTCCTGGAAAAACAGTTTTGTCAAGTTGATTTGCATACTCCTTCCTGCACATTATAATTCCACCTCTTGGTCCCCTTAATGTTTTGTGTGTTGTTGTTGTTACAAAATCATAATATGGATTTGGATTTGGATGAAGTTCAGCAGCAATGAGACCTGCAATATGTGCAATATCTGCAAGGAGGATTGCATTTATCTTTTTTGCGATTTTATAAAATCTTTTAAAATCAATTTTTCTTGGATATGAACTTGCACCAACAACAATAAGTTTCGGTTTTTCCTTAATTGCTTTTTCCTCTGTTTTATCATAATCAATAAAACCATCTTCACGCATCTCAATAGAAATTCTATTATAAAACTTACCTGAGAAATTTACTTTATGTCCGTGAGAGAGGTGTCCTCCCTGATTAAGTGACATTGCCATAATTTTATCTCCTTTCTCAAGAACAGTAAAATAGACAGCCATATTTGCCTGTGTTCCTGAGTGTGCTTGAACATTTGCATGTTCACATTTAAAAACCTCCTTACATCTTTTGATTGCAATTCTTTCAACCTCATCGTAGTATTTACACCCTCCATAATACCTCTTTCCAGGATAACCTTCAGCATATTTGTTTGTAAATATAGATCCTTGAGCTTCAAGTATTGCTTTGTATGTAAAGTTTTCACTTGCTATGAGTTCAATTGTTGTATTCTGTCTCTCAAATTCCTTCATAAGAAATTTGTAAGAAAAAGGGTCAAGTTTCTTTATTTCTTCATACATCTTTCCTCCACTAT
>QMOP01000200.1 GCA_003650255.1 Caldisericota bacterium | reverse complement strand
GAGTTGATATTGCCCTTGGATGTTCTGCTGATGGTGTTCATATAGGTCCTGATGATATTGATTATCAATTAGCAAGAAAAATACTTGGAAAAAATAAGATAATAGGAGTTTCAACACACTCATTTAATGAAGTAAAACAAGTTATAGAACTAAAACCGGATTATTTCAGTATTGGCCCAATTTTCAAAACAACAACAAAATTAGATCACCCTCCACTTGGACCGGAGATAATAAGAAAAATCAAAGTTCTTAAAACAAAAATCCCATTTCTTGCTATTGGTGGAATAAATGAGAAAAATATTGATGTTTTAAAAAAGTATGGAGTAGAAAGAGTCGCTTTAACAAGTGCAATTATAAATTCAAAAAATCCTGAAAAGGTAGTAAAATATTTAAAGGGGGGTCTAAATGAAAATAGTTGAGTTAAAAAGTAGAAAGAGTAAAAGAAAATCAGTAAAGATTGGAGAAGGTCTTCCTATAAAAATTAACGCAAATATTGGAACATCTCCTGTTGGAATTGATTTAAAAAAAGAGCTCAAAAAGGTTGATATAGCAATAAAATATGGAGCTGACACAATAATGGATCTTTCTACTGGTGGAAATATAAGAAGAATAAGGAAAGAAATACTTTCCTATTCAAAGGTTCCAGTTGGAACTGTTCCGATATATGAGGTTTTCTGTAGAGCATCAAGAAAGGGTTTATCAATAAAAAATATTGATGAAAAATTCTTTCTTGAGGTTCTTTATGAACATTTTGAGGATGGGGTTGACTTTGTAACAATTCATTCAGCAGTAACAGGAAAGGCAATAGAAATCCTTAAAAAGACAAAAAGAGTTGGAGGAGTTGTATCAAGAGGTGGTTCACTTACATTAAGATGGATGATTGAAACAGGAAAGGAGAATCCTTATTATAAGTATTTTGATGAGATAATGAGATATGCAAAAGAAAATTCAGTTACACTCTCAATAGGAGATGGCCTAAGGCCTGGTGCAATTGATGATTCTCTTGATGAACTTCAAACCTCTGAAATTGAAATTCAGGGAGAACTTATAAAAATTGCTATGAAGAATAATGTAAAGGCAATTGTTGAAGGACCAGGACATGTTCCATTGAATGAGGTTGAGAAACAGATTAAGTTTATAAAGGAAAAAACTTATGGCGCACCTCTTTATGTTCTTGGCCCTATTGTAACAGACGTTGCCCCTGGATATGACCACATAACAAGTGCAATTGGTGGAGCACTTGCTGGATATTTTGGAGCAGATTTCTTATGTTATGTAACACCAAGTGAACACCTTTCACTTCCTGATATTGAGGATGTAAAACTTGGAGTTATTGCGTGTAAAATAGCTGCACACTCGGCAAATGTTGCAAGGGGAATAAAGGATGAATTTGATGATAGAATTTTTTCCAAGGCAAGAAGAAAACTAAACTGGAAAATGATGCAGAAACTCGCAATTGATCCTGAAAAAATAAAGAAAAGAAAAAAAGGTGTGGAATGTAGCATGTGTGGGAAATATTGTGCTTTAAAGCAAGTTTAATGGATAGAGTAAAGAAATTAGAGATTCTTCTTGAATTCGGCAAAAAAATTCAGGCAGAAAGAAATATAGAGAAACTCATAAAACTCCTCACAGAAGAAGCAACTGAACTACTTGAAGCAGAAAGAGCAACTGTTTTTGTTCTTGATAAAGAGAAAAAGAAACTCTGGTCACTTGTTGGATTGGGACTTGATAAACAGAAGATTGAGATTCCTATGAATGAAGGAATTGCAGGATATGTTGCAACAACAGGTGAAAGTTTAAATGTTCCTAATGCTTACAAAGATGAAAGGTTCAATAAAGAAATAGACAAAAAAACAGGTTTCAGGACAAAAACAATTCTTGCTGTTCCAATAAGAAATTTAAAAGGTGAAATTATGGGTGTTTTTCAGGTTTTAAATAAAAAGGATACAACATTTAATGAAGAGGATGAAGAGATTCTTAATATGCTTGCCTCTCAGGCAGGAGTAGCAATTGAAAATTCAAAACTCTACTCCCAGTTAAAGGAGGCATTTTCATCATTCATCGAATCACTTGCTCAGGCACTTGATGCAAGAGATCACATAACAAGCGGTCATACATTAAGAGTTGCAAATCTTTCAATGCTTATTGGAAAAAAATTGGGTCTTAATGAAGAAGAAATTGAAATTCTTCATCATGCTGCATGGCTTCATGATATAGGTAAAATTGGCATAAAAGATAGTGTCCTTGCAAAACCAGGGAAGTTAACTGAGGAAGAGTTTAATCACATAAAAACTCATACAATCCTGACAAAACAGATTCTTGATAAAATAAAATTTTATGGAAAAATGAAGGATATTCCATTAATTGCAAGTTCACACCATGAAAGATACGATGGAAGGGGATACAATCTTGGATTAAAAGGGACTGAAATTCCTCTTCTTTCAAGGATAATATCTGTAAGTGATGTTTTTGATGCTTTAACAAGCAAAAGGCATTATAGAGACCCGATGCCGATATTACAGGTTCTTGAAATTATTGAAGATGGAAAAGGGAAGAATTTTGATCCCAAGATTGTTGAGATATTTTTTACACTCTCTCTGTTTGAGATTTTAAATGTGATAAAACTTGGAAGAAAAAAATTAAAATTAACTCCTGAAGAAGAAAACTTGCTTAAGAGTATCAATCTTAAAACATTTTTCTCTTTTTTAAAGAAAAAACAGAATACCCCTTATGGGACAAAAAAACCTTACTAAAAGGAGTTGAATTTTGCATCGCACACCCACTTTACCACAGAGAAGGAATAAAAGAGGAAGAAATTTTTATAAAGGAAGATTAT
>QMOP01000199.1 GCA_003650255.1 Caldisericota bacterium | reverse complement strand
CGTAAATCTTATGTGGAGTTCTTAAAATTTTTCTCCTCTTTTTTCTATAATTTCAATTTTCCCCTTTATTTCATCAAGTTTTTTGTTTAACTCCTCAACAATCTTCATTCCTTCCTCATATAACTCTATTGACTTTTCAAGTTCTATCTTTCCTTCTTCAAGTTTCTCTACAATTTTCTCTAATCTCTTTAATCCCTCTTCAAATTTCATCTCCCCTCCTCAAACTACTTCGCAATTTATTTCTCCCTTTTTAAGTTTTAAAAGAATCCTATCCTCCTTCTTTACTTCCTTACTTGATGTAAGAATTTTCTTTTCAGGCAATTTAAATGCTATTGAATATCCTCTTTCAAGAACAGAAAAAGGAGAAAGGATTTTGAGTTTCTCTGAAAGAATAAGAAAATTTTTTTCCCCTTCTTTAATGACTCTTTTACTTAAATCAATCAATTTTTCAGTTAAATAATCTATCTCTTCCAGAATATCTTCGTAAATCTTATGTGGAGTTCTTAAAATTTTTCTTTTGATCAGATTCTTTAAGGATAATTTCTTTTCAAAAAATATTCTTCTTTCTGCATTTATAAGTCTTTTTCCAAGTTCATATATAAATCTTTTTAAATTCTTTTTACTTTCAACAAGGACCATCGCTGCTGCAGAAGGAGTAGGTGCTCTTAAATCGGCAACATAATCAGCAATTGTCCAGTCAATTTCATGTCCCACAGCACTTATAACAGGAATCTTTGAAGAAAATATAGCCCTTGCAACAATCTCTTCATTAAAGGGCCATAAATCTTCCATGCTTCCACCACCTCTTGCAAGAATTATAACATCAATGTCTTTAAATTTTTCATTTAAATTATTAAATGCTTCTGCTATTTCATATTTTGCATCATCTCCCTGAACCTTTACAGGATAGATAAGTAAATTTATGTTTTCAAATCTATTTTTTAAAACATTTATTATATCCCTTATAGCAGCACCTGTTGGAGATGTTATAACTGCAACATTTTTTGGAAGTTGAGGCAGATTTCTTTTTCTTGAAGGGTCAAAAAGTCCTTCTTTTTCAAGTTTCTTTTTCAATTCTTCAAACTTTAATTTAAGTTCTCCAATTCCAACAGGTTTTATTTCATGTGTTATAATTTGATAATCACCCCTTTTTGTAAATATTGAAACAGTTCCTCTAACAATAACCTTATCCCCATTTTTTGGAATATATGAAAGATACATTGCTTTGTATCTATACATTACAGCATTTATTTGAGCATTTTCATCTTTTAAAGAAAAGTATATATGACCTGAGGTATGAATTTTGAAGTTTGAAACCTCTCCTTCAACATAGATATCATAAAATTCACTTTCCAGTATATCTCTTGCTATTTTATTTAGTTCTGATACCTTCCAGACCTTCATAATTTCTTATTATAGAAACTATTCAACAACAAGTAAATTTCCTTTGACCTCTTTTACAATAACCTCTTTTCCTTCTTCAATCTCTTTGAAAGAGATTGCTTTCCAGTATTCTCCTCTTATAAATATAAGTCCTTCTTTTCCTTCCTCTATTTTTTCAATTACCTTTCCTTTCATTCCAATTAATCCTTCTTTCCCTGTCTCTGGTTTTTTCCTCTGTGATTTGATTATTGCTCCGAATATTAAAATTGTAAAAATTCCAAGGACTATTGCAGTTGAGATAAGTAGTAAAGGAGAAACCCTCAAAAATCCTTCTCTTACAAGCATCATTCCTCCAAGAATAATTGATACAATTCCAGCAACAGTTAATATTCCAAGGGTTCCAACAGTGAGGTCAAGAAACATAAGTATTATACCAATGATTATCAAAAGAACTCCTGCAAGATTTATTGGTAAAACTTTTAAAGAAAAGAATGCAAGGATTAAGGAAACTGTTCCTATAGCAAGGCCAAAACCAACTCCAGGAGTTGATGCTTCATATATGAGGCCGTATATTCCAAGAAGGAGTAAAATGTAGGCAATATTTGGATGTGAGAGAGAATGAAGAAATCTTTTAATTAGTGGCATCCTTTTTTCAATTATTTTTATTTCTTTTGTTTCTAATACATATTCCTTTTCTTTCTTTTTAATTTTTTCTCCATTTAATTTTTCTAAAATCTCTTTCATTGAGTTTGCTTTAAAATCAATAAGACCAACCTTCAATGCCTCTTCTGAATTAAGTGATTTTGCATCCTTTACTGTCTCCTCTGCAATTTTTATATTTCTGTTTCTTCTTTTCGCAAGTCCTCTTATTGTTGAAAGAGCATCCTCAACAATCTTTTTCTTCATAACCTCATCCATCTTTACCATCCCCATACTTACTGGATGTGCACTTCCAATAGTTGTATTATCGCTCATACATGCAAAATCACCTGCAAGTGTTATAAATGTTCCTGCACTCGCTGCTTTTGCTCCTTCAGGAGAAACCCATACAACAATAATTGCCTGTTTATTGAGAATCTCACTTACTATTTCCTGCATGGCATCCATTAAGCCACCAGGTGTATTAAGCTTTATCACTATAAGAGTATCGTCCGGAATCTCTTTAAATTCTGCTTTTATATAATCAGATACAACAGGGTCTATAACGCCGTTTATTTCAAGAAGGTATGCTTTATCTTTTATAGTGGCTGAAAATAGTAAAGCAAAAAGTAAAAAAATCATTTAATTTCTCGTTTCAAAAATTTAATAATTCCAGCACCTGCAGCTTCTCTTACTCTTTCACTTTCATCCTTTAAAGAGTTTCTCAAAATTTCTATATCAGAGCCAGTTCCAATTTCACTTAAAGTAATTATACAATTTTCTCTTATAATAGGTGTATCACTTTTTACAAGTTTCCTTATAACCTCTCTTACTT
>QMOP01000198.1 GCA_003650255.1 Caldisericota bacterium | reverse complement strand
TTTAAAATAAAAAAATCGGAGGTTATGATGAAAAACAAGATGGAAAAGAAAAGTGTTTATCCATCAAGAGAACTTAGAAAAGCATGGAATGAGATTAGAAAATGGCAGAGAACACATGGTAAGATTTCTTTGTCTGATACAGTAATAAGGTTGAAAAAATAATGTAATGTCCCGCCTTCATTGTGTATTTGATTCCAGTGCATATATTAAGCATTTTAATAAAGAAGAGGAGTATAGTGAATTAGTAGAAGAAATATTTTCCCATCCTCAGTTAATTGCGGTTTATCTTCCTAATGTCTGTATTCCGGAAATTGTGCGGGCAATATTTCGTTTATGTTATGAACGAAAGATATCTGCTTCGCTCAGGGATAATCTATATAATGCTTTTATTAAAGAAATTCGTTCTTATAGAGTTTTTATTCACAATGTTACACATCGAAATATTGTTTTGACAGATGAAATTTTAAAAAAGGCTTTGAGAAGAAGAACTGGTGCTACTTCTCTTAGTCCAATAGATGCATTGGTTATTGCAAGTGCGGTTTCTATAAATAAAGCAATCTCTAATGTAAGATTAGTTACAAATGATGTTGATTTAGCTAAGATTGCTCATCGTTTTGGTTTAAAGGTTTGGTTGCTTTCCAAACTTAAGAAGAGCTGGATTCGTAGTGCTATTAGAAAATAGAGGATTATAGTTTTCTTCCTTTGAGTATTTCCCTGATATTTTTTAATTTGTTAAATTCTTCTACTTGTATCCTTGGGAGAACGACTGGCAGGCAAGCTTTAAGATTTCTGAAAATGTTGGAAATACAAAAAGGGTGTTTACAACTTCATTTAATTTTAATTTATTCTTCAAAGTAAAAACTCCTGAATGTATTACTTCATCAGCGTTTGGAGATACAATGTGAATTCCAAGTATTTTTTCTGTCTCTTTTTCTACCAAAATTTTAATCATTCCACTTTCTTTTTTCAAAATTTTTGCTTTTGGAAGAGTATCCAAATTTAAAATTCTCTTCTCATAATTAATGCCCTTATCTATTATCTCATCCTCTTTCAGTCCAACTGAAGCAATCTTTGGTTCACTAAATATAACCTGTGGAACAATACTATAATCCATTTTCATAAATTCACCAGAACAACTAAGAGCATTATTTGCTGCTATCATTCCTTCTCTTGCTGCAACTGTTTCAAGCATATATCCACCTATAACATCACCTGCTGCAAATATATAATCATTTGATCTTAAATATTCATCAACAAGAATCTCTCCATTTTTACCAGTTCTTAAATCCACATTTTCAAGACCAAGGGAATCTGTATTTGGTTTTCTTCCTGCTGCTATCATAACCTTTTCAACTTCAATTTCCTCAATTTTTCCATTAACTAAAATTCTTACAACAAAAACTTTATCTTTTTTAAATATCTCTTTAACTTTTGAACCTGTAAAAACCTCTATCCCTTTATCCTGTAAAATTTTTAAATAAAACTCTGAAATATCTTTATCAAGATTTGGTAAAATTCTCTTTTTCATATCAACAAGATAAACAACTGAACCAAAATTATTAAAAATCTCAGCAAACTCAATCCCAACAGCACCAGAACCAATAATAAGAATCCTCTCTGGAACCTCTTTTAAATCAAGAGCTTCTCTACTTGTAATAAAATCAACCTCACTTATCCCTTTTATTGGTGGAATAAGTGAAGATGAACCAGTTGATATGATAAATTTATCTCCACTATAAATTTCAGTTCCAACAAGTATTTCATTCCGGGATATAAACTTTGCTTCTCCTTTTAAAAAAGTAACTTTTTCTAAAGTTTCTAAAACATTCTCATTTTCTCTTCTTAAAGATTCAACAAGTTTATCTTTTTCTTCAACAATCTTTTTTAAATCAAACTCTACATCCACACTCAAACCACTAAACTTTTTACGTCTTTTAAGAGAAACCATCTCAGCAATATTAAGCATAAACTTTGTAGGAACACAACCAACATTAACACAAGTTCCACCAAGTCCAACTCTATCATCGTTTATTAAAAGTGTCTTTGATCCAATTTCATTTGCTTTAATTGAAGCAGAAAAACCTGAAGTACCTGCACCAATTACAATTAAATCATACTTCTGCAATATTCCTCCTAACTTTCAACTGGGTAAACCCTTATTGCTTTCTCTGGAACAGGACAACTATACTGACATATTCCACAACCTATACAGAGGTCTCTGTAAACTACAGGTAAACTTATATAAACTCCATCATTCCTTTTTTTAACTCTTAATTTTATTGCTTTCTCTGGAACAGGACATACCTCTTCACACACAAGACATGGAGTATTAAATGACCAAGAAAGGCACTTACTTCTATCTACTCTTGCAACTCCAATTCTATACTTTTTCTTTTCTTCCAATGTCAATTTACCAAGTGCTCTTGAAGGACACACATCAATACACTTTTTACAATTGTATTCACAGTATGAAGAAAAATAATCAAGATATGGAGTAAAAATATTTTCTATACCCTTTTCAAAAAATAAAGGTTTTATAACCCCTGTTGGACACTTATTCATACATTCAAAGCACCTCAAACATTTTTTTAAAAAATCTATTCCTGCTCCAGGGGGTCTTAAAATAGAATTTCTCTTCTTGAAAATAAATAAAAGAGGAGTTATAAGAATTCCATTAAGAATATTTCTCCTCTTTTGACTGAATTTTGCTCTTTTATTTACTTTTGAGATAATTTCAAGTAATACTCCAAGACAACATAAATTATGACACCAGAATCTTTTTGAAAAAATACTTAAAATTATGATTATAAATCCAAATAAAAAACCAAAAAGAAAACCATTTTTAATTCCATATTTTATGGATGTAAGAAAT
>QMOP01000197.1 GCA_003650255.1 Caldisericota bacterium | reverse complement strand
GTATATATCCCACATTGTTTTTACAAATTCTGTATTATTAAGAAGCCATCTTTTTCGCTGAATGTAATAGATGAACATTAACCGATTAAAGAAAATTTGAAGATACAAATGAGCTTTTTCTCTATTTTTGTTCTGTTTTAAAAGTTTATCCCGAATAGAAAAGAATGTTTTCTGGTATTTCTTAAAAAATTCATCAGAAATTGCTTCCCTGTCAAATGCTTCCTCAAATTTATCAAAAATATGAGAATAGGTATCACCTTCTTCAACTTTAATCAATGCCAGACGTTCACAAGCAGTGCGAATTTTTTCATCTTGAGCAATTATAAATCTGCGAAAAATAACTCTTCTTTCAAGTTGCTTAGCATAAACAAAATGAGTTAAAGAGAAATCTGAAAAAGAAAAAATCATAAGCGATGTTCTTAAATTATGTGGAAGTTTTTGATAGATCTTACGCGTTAAACCACGAATATAGCGTTCAGGATTTCTTCCATCAGTCGGTTTATCTGCCTGAACAAAAAGCACAGGGAAACTTAGATCAGTAGGAGATTCTGCTATCTTTATTATAGAAATCTGCTTGCTTAAATCTTCATCTGAAATCAATATTTCCTGATTAACATACCTGTATCCCACATATGCTAAAAAATCCCTCAGATTTCTAAGAGAATTGAGATTAGAAAGATAATACTTTATCTTTTCTAAATCAGCAACTGCCATCTTCTTTATTTCTACCACAAAACCAGGAAAAAGTCAATCCTGCCTGCCGGCAGGCGGGCCTGCCCGACGGCAGGCCGGGGTGAATTTTTACGGAATTAAATATATCCATCAGATTTTTTAAGGGAAAAAAGGAATAAATTAGCGGGTAATATTGGTATTTCTCCTATAACAAGTGAATCTTTGCTTATTAAAAAATATTCCTTTATTCTATCAAGCTTTGCAATATCTCTTACTGAAACGTTGTTTTGGTACTTTACTTCAATTCCAATAAACTGTCCATTCTTCTTTCTGTAAATAAAATCAATTTCTCTACTCTTATCATAATAAAACCATAAAAAGGTTATCATATCCTGCATAGGCAATCTTTCTTTGGTGATTGCTAAATGATTGCCAACAATTCCTTCTATTACATGACCTAACATGTCATCATTTAAAATAACATCTAAACAAATCTCATATCCTTCTTTTCCTGTAAGCCAGCTCTGTATTGCATAAAATAAAAAGGGATCGTAAAAATAAATTTTTTTATCCGCTTTTAAACGAAATCTTTCTTTAGAAAAATCATAAGAATAAAAAATTCTGGTAAGTTGTGCTTCTTTTAACAACTCACTATAAGCCATTGCTGTCTTGTGGTCTATATGAGCAGATGTTCCATTGGCAATATCAGTAAAACTATATCTATTTCCATAATTCCTTATAATAACACTTATCAGTTCTCTCATTGAACTTTCACTTCTTATCATTTCTCCAAGATCACCTTTAACCACATCTATAAATCTCTCATATACATAGTTGTCTATTGTCTCATTTTTCTCTTTGTTAAAATACTTATTGAACAAAAATGAATTTATTGACTCCGGGAACCCACCTGTTATCAAATACAATCGAAATAGAAATTGTAACTCAGATTGAAAAGACAGAAATTCTTTTACAAAATCAAGCACTTCTTCCCTGTTTTCAATATTAACTTCAATTTTTTCTTTTGCTTTTTCAGAAAGTATATTAAGAGAATCCCAAAGTTTAACATTCTCTTCTTTAACAAAAGAAGCAATTTTCTTACTGCTCTGAAGGACAAATTCTCTAAAAGTCAAAGGAAAAAATAACTTCTCATTCCCCTCTACTCCTCTTCCAGGAAGTCTTTCTCTCTTTTCTTTTATCTTCCAAGGATTTGACCCTGTAACCACAATTGCACATTTTTCTGTAACCCCTACATCAGCAAGAACCTTTAATTCTATATTCCATTCATCTACCGCAGTTATTTCATCTAAAAAGATATAAAGTGGCTTTCTCTCAAGTCCAATGTTATCCAGATAAAATCTCAATGTTGCACTGAATTCTTTTCTAGTTCTTCCGGTTAATAAATCACATGGCAGATAAAATATTGACTTTGGGTCTATCCCCTTTTCAAGCAATCCTCTTATAGTTTGCTTTATCCATACTGTCTTACCTACCTGACGAGGTCCCCTTATAATGTATATGTTACCCGGTTTAAGCTCAAGTTTGGACCTTGTGAAGATAATAGGTTTCTTTTTAAGTGGTTTTAAAGATGAATCATAAAAATGAAAATCTTTACCAAATTTCCACCACAAATTAACTTCTGCTATAGTTTGTATCTTCATATACCTTTTTGGGGAATTTATTCCCTAAATTTGATACATTTTAGGGAATTTATTCCCTAAATTTGATATATCATTTTTATCTTTTTGTCAAGATATTTTACTTCTCTATCCTATTTTTATTTCTACCACAAAACCAAGGAAAAGTCAATCCTGCCTGCCGGCAGGCGGGGGTGGATTTTTGCTGAAGAAGAGAAAGTTGTTTAAAGTTTGACAATTTGTGAAATTTGAATTAAAATAAAATAGATGAGAAAATATACGCAGATAATAAAAGTAGATAAACCCATAACTATTCTCCCACAAGAAGAGTATGAATCATTGTTAGAAACAATTGAAATTCTTGGAAACAAAGATTATGTAAAAAGTATTGAAAAAGGTTTAGAAGATTTAAAAAAGGGGCGTCTCTATTCTCATTCTGAAGTCTTTAAGAAAAAGAAATAAAAAACTTCATAGATATTCTACACCGAAAAGAATCTTATAGATAAATTTTTTTCTACCACAGAACCAAAAAAAGTCAATCCTGCATTTTTTGAATTTGTGTATACAAAAT
>QMOP01000196.1 GCA_003650255.1 Caldisericota bacterium | reverse complement strand
GTTTTTTGAAAAAATAAATGTAAATAAAAATATGTGTGAAGAGGAAATCTTACAGGAGTATTTAAATACTTTAGAAGAAAAAATAAAAAGATATCCATCACATTATTTCTGGTTTCACAAAAGGTGGAAATCAACTATTAACTATTAGATAACCCTTTTTATCAATTTTTCAACCTTTTCAATATCCTTCTCAACCCTCAAAGGACTTTTACATATATCAAAAATGCATTTTATATCCTTTAATCCATTTCCTGTAATAATTGTTACAACTATATCATTTTTCTTTATCAAACCAAGTGAATATGCCTTCTCCACTCCAGCAAAACCTGTTGCACCTGCTGGCTCTGAAAATATGCCAGTATTTACAGCAATCTTCCTTATTGATCTCTTTATATCTAAGTCAGATACTTCAATTGCAAATCCATTAGATTCAATTATTGCCCTTAATGCTGCTATTCCATCTCTTGGCAGGTCAACTGAAATTGAATCAGCAATTGTTGTTGCTTTAACCTTAACAATTTTTATTTTTCTCCAGTCAACTTTTTTAATCTTCTTTTTATAAAAGTATTTCATCCACGTTTTATAAACTGAGTTTGATTTGTTTGACTGAACAGCAACAATTTTTGGAAGTTTATCAATAAGTTTTGAGTAATACATATCCTTAAAACCTTTCCAGACACCTGAAATTATATTTCCATCTCCAACAGGAACAAAAACATAATCAGGAATTCTCCAGTTTAACTGTTCAACAATCTCAAATGAAACTGTCTTTTTCCCTTCCCTTGTCCAAGGATTAAAACCTGTGTTTCTGTTAAACATAAATTTAAATCTTTTTGAAACCTCTAAACATAAATCAAATGCATCATCATATGTCCCTTTTACAGCAAAAACCTTTGATCCAAAAATAAGAAGTTGAGCAACTTTTCCTTGAGGAGCAGTTTCAGGAACAAATATTATTGAAGGCATTCCAACGCTTGCTGAAAGACATGCCATTGAAGAACCAGCATTTCCAGTTGAAGCTCCAATAATAACTTTTACTTTTTTATCCATTGCCTTTAAAAGAACTATCGCACTTGCTCTGTCCTTGAAAGATGCAGAGGGATTTCTTCCATCATCCTTTAAATATAAATTATTCAACCCAAGAAGATTGAACTTATAAATCGGAGTAAAACCTATTTTTAATGGAATCCTTCCATTATTTTTTACAGGAAGAAGTTCCTCATATCTAAAAATTGAAAAATCCCTGTTTTTTTCAAATATTTTTCTTGAAATCCTCTTATATTTATAAACAACATCCAAATTCCCTCCACAATAAGGACAAATATACTCTGTTTCATTAAGGGAGAGTTTTTTTTCACAGACAAGACACCTAAAACCTTCTATTTCCATACAAGAATTTTAACAAATCAAAAAAGTTTAGTAAACATAGATTTATTAGCAAAACTCCCTTGCTAATATACTGAAGTTTTGATAGTATTTTAATGTGAATAAAAGATTTATTGAAGCTGAAAGATGGTTTAGACAGGCTAAAGAAAGTTTGAAAGCAGCAAAAGATTTAAAAGAAAAAGGACACTTTAACTGGGTCTGTTTTATTGCTCAACAATCAGCTGAATTTGCTATTAAAGCAGTCTATGAATTAAGGGGAGAACCTGTGGAATGGATACATAGTTTAACTGTTTTGATTAAAGGAGATAAAAAGAGGGGAATTAGTGGTATAAAGGAATTATTAGATTGTATAGAATCTGCTAAGTTATTAGATAAAGTTTATATACCAACTCGCTATGTGAATAGTGTTCCTTATGGAGCACCATTTGAATTTTATGATAAAGGAGATGCTGAAGAATGTCTTCTAGCAGCAGAAAAAATTTTGAAATCAGTGAAGAGATTACTGAGTACATAAAGTATCTTTCAAAAAGGATAGATATCAAAGCAGTAATTCTGTTTGGTTCTTTAGCCCGGGGAGATAATACACGATTAAGTGATGCTGACCTCTTCATAGTTTCTGACGATTTTCCAGATAACTTCCGCAAAAGACTGGATTTATTATGGGAGAAAAAACCTTTGAATGTTGATGTCCTTGGATGGAAAACTTGGGAAATAAAAGAAAAAATTTATCGGGCATTCATTTTGAATGTCTTAACTGAGGGAAAGGTTATATATGGAGATGCAACATATTTTAAGAATTTAGCAAAGGATTTTATTAAGAAAAGAAAACTTGTAAAGAAGACATTTGGTTATATAAAAAAATGATTTTATTTTTCTCTTAATCTTTTTAATGTTTCCCTGTAATTTAATTCTGCTTTTTTATAATCTGGAGAAATCTCAAGTGCTTTTTTGAAATAAAAAAGTGCTTCTTTAAATCTATTCTCCTTTGCAGATACAGAACCAATATAATTGTAATATTTTGGATTAAGAGGATTAATTTTTACTGCCTTTAAAAACATTCTTCTTGCCTTTTCATAATCCCTTTTTTTGAAATATGAAATTCCAAGTCCTTCATAAATAAAATCCTTCTCTTTTATTTTAAGTGCTTTTTTAAAGAAATGTATTGCTCTATCAATTTCTCCATCCTTTCCATACTCCATTCCTTTTCTGTAATAAATCTTAATCAGTTTATCCTCAACATCTTTAACCGCAATCTTTACCTTATCCCTTTTATCAGGATAAATGTAATAACTGAAATACAAATCATCTATTGCTTCTTCATAATTTCCTTTTTCTACATTTCTTACAGCATTCTTAAATCTTGGTTGCCAGTAATATTCAAGAATCAGCTTCTCAAAAGGGTCTTTAATAACTCCTTTTAAATCCCTTAAAAAGAAAAACCCCTTCCACCAGATATTATTTTCTTTAAGATTTATTTCTGAATTTGAAAATAAAACTCCT
>QMOP01000195.1 GCA_003650255.1 Caldisericota bacterium | reverse complement strand
TCTTTTCTTCAATTCAATAACATCTTTTTCCTTTATATGACGCCTGTCCTCTCTTAAATGAACTGTTATCTGGTCTGCTCCTGCTTTTTGAGCAAGAAGAGCCACTTTAACAGGAGAAGGATACGAAGTGTGTCTCTGCTCTCTTAAAGTTGCCACATGGTCAACATTCACTCCAAGCCGAATCATATTTCCTCCTTATCGCTAAGTAAATAGTAAATAGCAAATGGCAAATGGTGAATGGCGAATGGCGAATAGCGAATGGTGAAGGGGAAGTGGTTTTCCCCGAAGGGGCTTTGCGAGCGAGGACATAGTGCTTTCTACCGCAGCGAGCAGAGCGAGCCACTCTCGCGAGCGTCCCCTGAGGGGAAAACCACCTTCTAATCAGTTTTATCTTAAACAATTTACATAAATCCAGAGAATGATGGCAATTATAAGTGAAATAATCTTTAAATCAATATTCTTTTTCCAGTTCATACCTGCTCAAACCCAACCTTTTTCTCAACTCTTTCATTGTAAAGTTGATACAGTACCTTTTTTATTTCTTCAGGACTGAGATTCTTCTTAAGTTTTCCTGATCTTGCAATTGAAATGGCACCTGTTTCTTCAGATAAAACAATACTTAAACAGTCAGAAACCTCAGTTATTCCTATTGCAGCACGATGCCTTGTTCCAAGAAGTTCAACTGCCCCTGGTTCATTACTTAATGGAAGAATACAACTTGCTGAAATAATTTTCTCTCCTCTTATTATAACAGCACCATCATGGAGAGGTGAGGGAGGAGTAAAAATTGAAACAAGCAACTCCTTGCTTATCTCTGAATTCAACCTAATTCCTGTATCAATGTAATTCCTTAAACCAATCTCAAATTCAAAAACAATTAAAGCACCATGCCCTTTATTTTTTAACTCAATAAGCGCATCAATTATTTCATCAATGAAAGAATAACCTCTTTTTAAAAAGAATCTTGAAACCTTCCCCTTCCCAATCTGTGAAAGGAGAAATCTTAATTCTGGTTGAAAGACAATTACAAGTGCAACAATTCCTGCAACCCAGAAACCCTTTAAAATCCAGAAAAGAACCTTTAAACCAAGAAACCTTGAAATTAATGTTACAGCAAGAAGGATTATTATTCCTCTTAAAATATTCTCTGTTCTTGTTCCTTTAAGAATTGAAAGGACCTTGTATACAAGAAATGCAACAACTACTATGTCAACAATATGAACAAGATATGTTCTCCAGAAATCAAGTAGAATTTTGAAAAACTGGTTCACTTTCAATCTCCTCCCACATTTTTATTGCATCAAGTGTCTCTTTTACATCATGAACTCTTAAAATATCAACTCCCTTTTTAAAAAGATATAAACTTACTGCTATTGTTCCTGCAAACCTTTCCTCTGGATTTTTTCTTCCAAGAACTGCTCCAATAAATGATTTTCTTGAATGACCAATAAGAACAGGATATCCAAGTTTCTTGAATTCATCTATATTTCTTATAATTTCAAGATTATCCTCAAGGCGCTTTCCAAAACCAATTCCGGGATCAATTATAATTCTATCATCACTAATTCCATTCTCTTTAAGAAACTCTATTCTTTCAATAAAAAAATCTCTTATCTCTTTTATAACATCCTCATAAAATGGATTCTCCTGCATTGTTTTTGGTTCACCTTTCATATGCATAATGACAACTTTAACATCTTTATTCCTTTTCAAAACATTTACCATATTCTTATCAAATCTAAGACCGGATATATCATTTATAATATTTACTCCCCTCTCAATTGCACCAATTGCAACACCTGATTTGTATGTATCAATTGAAATGGGAATATCAGTATTTCTCCTTATCTCCTCAATAACAGGAAAAACTCTTCTTTTCTCCTCTTCCTCATCTATTCTTTCACTTCCAGGTCTTGTTGATTCTCCTCCTATATCAATTATATCTGCACCTTCCTCAATCATTTTTAAACCCTTTTCAACTGCCTTTTTTAAATCAAAAAATTTTCCACCATCATAAAATGAATCAGGTGTTACGTTTAAAATTCCCATTATCTTCATTTGAGTAACCTCATCAATTCATTTCTTGTTCTTTCATCTTTTAAAAATATCCCTCTTAAAGCACTTGTTATCATCTTTGTTCCGGGCTTTTTAACTCCTCTCATTGTAAGACAAAGATGTTCTGCCTCAATTATTACAGCAACACCAAGTGGCTTTAGTTCCATTAAACTATCTGCTATCTGCTGTGTAAGACGTTCCTGAAGTTGAAGTCTTCTTGCAAAACAGTCAACAACTCTTGGAATCTTACTTAAACCTGTAATAATATTATCCTTTGGAAGATATGCAACATGACACTTACCAAAAAATGGGAGAAGATGATGTTCACACATAGAATAAATTGGTATATTCTTTAAAATTATTATCTCATTGTATCTCTCTTCGTGAAAAGTAACACTTAAAATTTCTTCTGGTTTTTCCTTATATCCAGAAAGTATCTCTTCATACATTTTTGCAACTCTTAAAGGAGTATCTCTAAGACCTTCTCTTTCAGGGTCCTCACCTATTGCAATAAGAATTTCTCTGACCGCTTTTTTAATCTTTTCTTTATCCATTTTTCCCTATATTATACATTTTTATTTGATACATGAATAGAATTTTATAAAATATTCTAAATTCAAACTTTCATATCCAAAAAGGAGGAGTTATGAGGATTTATCTTGTTCAACACGCTGAAGCAAAACCTAAAGAAGAAGACCCTGAAAGACCACTTACAGAAAAAGGAGTACTTAATGCAAAAAAAGTTGCAGAATTTTTAAAAGGGAAAATTAAACCTTCCTGTATCTATCACAGCGACAAATTGAGAGCAAAACAAACAGCAAAAATCTTCTCTGAAATTCTTGGAGTTGATGAAC
>QMOP01000194.1 GCA_003650255.1 Caldisericota bacterium | reverse complement strand
TAAAGGCTAAAAATAAAAAGGCCAAAGGCTAAAATGGCAAGGCTAAAGGCTAAAAGAAAGGTTAAAATGGCAAGGCAAAAAGTTTTAGAGTTTAGCCTTTAGCGTTTAGAGTTATGATTAGAGTTTAGCCTTTAGAGTTGTTTTTGTTAGGAGGTTGGGATGGATAAAAAGATAGAAAATTTAAAAGAGAGGAGTTTTCGGTTTGCTATAGAAATAATTAATCTGGTTAGGAGATTGTCTAAGTCGGTAGTGGAGAGAGAAATAGGTAGACAAATTTTACGTTCTGGTTGTTCAATAGGAGCAAATATTGAAGAAGCATTTGCTGCATATACTAAGAAAGAATTTTCGCATTTGATGAATATTGCTAAAAGAGAAGCAAAAGAAACACGATATTGGTTAAGATTAATAAAAGAAACGAATATATTTTCTCAAAATGAGAAAATAGAAAATTTACTGGAAGAGATTGATGAACTTAGTAAAATTCTTTATACAGTAGTAAAAAAGGTTCAAAGGAGAGTAAAATGAAGAGGTTTATTTTAATCTTTTTTAGCCTTTATACTTTAGCCTTTAGCCTTTATGGTGCTTTTCTTGATACTGGGGTTGGTGCAAGACAGATTGCAATGGGAAATGTTTACATACTTAATGAAGCGGATTCCTTTTCAGTTTATTACAATCCAGCCATACTTGGAAATCTTAAGCGAGCATCGGTTGGTGTTGATTATTGCAGGTATTATGTTGGTTTAAAGGATGGTTCAAACATTGGAGAGCATTTTTTGAGTTTTGCTCTAAAACTTAAAAATAGCGGTTTTGGTTTAAGTTATAAGAGTATGGGAGTTGATGATGTTTACAGGGAAGATACATACATCATAGGATGGGGAAGAAACTTAAATTATCATATTCCTTTTTCTATTGGCGCTTCTGTAAAACTTTATTATCACAGGTATGGAACAACAGAGTATACTTACAAATCTTTGATAAATGAAGGCAATTACTATACAGGAGAAGTAGGAGGAATTGATCCTATTTTTGAGAATGGATTTTCAAAAACTGCATTTTCACTTGATATAGGTTCTGTTTTTGATGTAAGTAAAGATGTAAAGTTTGGATTTACTGTTAAGGATTTTATTTCTCCTGATGTTGGAATTAAGGAGAAAGATATTGTTCCTCCTTCATTAGATATTGCTTTTTCATATTTTGTTAGTGATTTTAATCTTTCTTCAATTTTTAAGATTAAAAAGAGTAAAAAGGAATTAAGGATTGGTTTTGAAAAGGGTATTTCAAAACTTCTTTTAAGAGGAGGAATTAATTTAGGAGATGAAAAGTTAATGCTTCTCAATTTTGGATTCGGCTGGAATGAAAGGGATAATGTCAGTTTTGATTACAGTTTCACATTTACAAACTCTTTTGAAAACTCCGGCACTCACAGATTTTCAATAACCTATAAATGGGGAAGACCTGTTAAAAGAGTTGAGAAGGAAAAGGAGATTAAGGTTGAGGTTGTTTCAGAGGAGGAAAGAAGAAGAATAAAAGAAGTAAAAAGGAAGACACTTACAAAACTTAATAAAGAGTATCTTATTGGTGTTTCATATATGAAAAAAGGTGAATATGATGAAGCATTGAGACATTTTGAATGGATTGTTGTTTATGAAGTTGAAGATGTGATAAAGAATGATAAGGAGATAATAGAGGTTAAGGAAAAGGCAGAAGAGAAAATAAAGGAGTTAAAGGTTTTGATGAAGAAAAAGGAAGTTGAAGAGGAAAAGAGAAAGAAGGAACTTATGAGAAAGTATTTTATGAAGGCACAGGAACTTTACATTAAAGGAAAATATAGGGAGGCAATCAAGTATTGGAAGAAGGTTCTTGAAATTGACCCGAATCACAGGTTAAGTAAGATAAAGATTGAGAAGGCGAAGAAAAAATTGAGCGAATAGTGAATAGCGAATGGTAAATGGCAAATAGTAAAACTATAATTCACCATTCGCTATTTGCCGAAAAGGAGGTTGAGATGGATAAGAAGGAGAGACAAAGAAGAGGATTATTAAAGATTGGAGAGGTTGCAAAACTTTGTGGAGTTCCAAAATCCACAATCAGGTATTACACTGATATGGGAATTCTAAAGTATGTTGCAAGGACACCAGGAGGAGTCCGACTTTATCCAGCAAGGGAGACCTTAATGAAGATGGAGATGATAAAGAGTTTAAATAAAAGAAGGTTTACTTTAAAGGAAATAATTGAGAAATTGAAGAAGTAAAAGGAGGAGGAGATGAAAGGGTTTCTATTTTTACTTCTTGTATTATTTAGTGGATTGTTAGTTTTTGGTTCTGTAATTGAATACAAAGTTTATCCTGAAGTGATTACTCCAAATGATGATGGAAAAAATGATATTTTGGTTTTTGTCTATGATACAGCAGATGCTATAGAGGTCAGTGGAAAAGTTTTTGATATTCTTGGAAGAAAAGTTGGTAGTTTTAAGAAACTTACAAATGTTCCATCACCTTATAAGTATGGAATTTACTGGGATGCAGAGGGAGTTTTGTCAGGAATTTATGTTTATCAGATAGAGATTTCTGGAATAATAAATAGAATTATAAATGGAATTGTTATAGTCGCAAAATGAAAAAAAACATAATTACTATTCGCCATTTACCATTTGCCATTCGCTACTTTTTATTTCTGTTCACTATTCACTGTTTACTGTTTACTCTAAAGATGTATGCTTCATTTGATTTCTATCCTTGGGAGAGGATTGATTATCCACAGCCAGCACAGATTTCAAAGTTTAAATCTTCATTTATTCAGGCTTTATATTTAAATATCTTTCCAGACATCTCTAGTATATCAAGAAAAGGAATATTTTATTTTCAACCTTTCAAAAAAGGAAAACTCTCCTTTTTTTATAACACTCTTTCTTATTC
>QMOP01000193.1 GCA_003650255.1 Caldisericota bacterium | reverse complement strand
GAGGTGAAACTGGAAGAGAGTGCTTCTCCAGGAAGTAACTGGAATGAAAGAATATTTCAGGAATGTTATCTTGCGAATACTCAAGCATTGATTAAATCTCCTTATGAAAGGATGGATAAGGTAAACAATTTTAGATATATTTCATAATAACTATAAAGGCTAAACTCTAAACGCTAAAATTTTTAGCCTTGCCACTTTAGCCTTTAGCCTTGTCACTTTAGCCTTTTATAATCTCTCTGTAGTCAAGCCATGGGAAAATATTATTTTTTTCTTCAAGTTCCTTTAAGAAACCTTCGTTAAATTCTTTTTTCATTATAAAATCATAAAGTTTAAGAAAATTGTGAATATGATCCTTTGTTCTTTTTATAGCATAATTTGTTGCTGTTCCACAGGTAATAAGAAAAGCCCAGTCAGAACTTTGAGCAAGTAAAAGTTCTCTTAATGCCTGATTGATACAACGATAAAGAATACCTTCAGAAGAAGGATATTTATCAACAATTTCCTTAAATTTTTGAGAACAATTATGAAGATGTCTGTAAATCCAGTCAGTTTTCCCATTCAGCCAAACATCATTATATCCTCTATCTCCCCATGTTGAAATATTTACTTTCTGTTTCTGATTCTCAGGGTAAATCTCCTCATATTCAACAGGAGTTATCATCTTCATAACCTTCCATTTATCCACTTCTTTAATAAAATAATAGAGGAAATCAGGTCCTTCAAACCACCAGTGGCCAAAAAGTTCTGTATCAAATGGAGCAACAACACAAGGGAGACGATCAAAAATTGAAGAGAGATACTCAATCTGTTTACTCCTTGAAAAATGAAAATGTCCTGCATGAGTCTTTGCTGTGCCTAGAGCCCATTCTGGAACATAAACTTCTTTCTTATCAAGTGGAACCCTTCCTGTAATTCTATAATACTTAAGTCCAAGAAACTTCCTCAACCCATCCTTACCAAGATAATCCTTTATATAATCATAAGGTGCATCATATCCAACATCTCTATAGAATTCTCTGTATCTAAAATCTCCAGGATAACCAACATCAGCACTCCATACCTGCATGCTTGATTCAGGATCTCTTGCAAAAGATAGAATCCCATTTTCAGTATAAACAGGGGCATAGACAAAATATTTTGGTCTTGGCTCTCCATATAAAATTCCATGAGTATCAAGAAAGAAAAATTTTATACCATTTCTCTTTAAATACCTCTCAACTCTCGGGTCATATCCACACTCTGGAAGCCATATTCCTTTGGGTTTCCTTCCAAAATGATATTCATAATCCTTCACTCCAATATTTATCTGCCACTTTATTTCATAATCTTCCTTCATAAGAGGAATAAAACCATGTGTTGCAGCACATGTTATTATTTCAAGATTTGAAGAAAACTCTTTAAAAGCTGATAAAATATTTCCTTTGTATTTTTTGAAAAACTCATAAATCTCATCTAACCTTTTTTTATAAAAATCAACAACCTTCAAAAACTCCTCTTTCCTCTTAAATCTTTTCCTCTCTTTCCTCACAAGTTCCAATAACTTTGTAAGTTTTCTCTCATATCTTAACATAAGAAGGGAATCAGAAAGCATATTACAAAGAGGAGGAGTCATTGAAATTGTAATTCTAAAATCAACTCCTTCTTCTCTTAATTTCTTAAACCTGATTAAAAGTGGAATATAACACTCTGTAATTGCTTCATATAACCAGTCCTCTTCAAGAAAATCCTCATGTTCTGGATGTCGGACAAATGGAAGATGGGTGTGGAGAACAAGAAGGAAGTATCCTTTAAGCATTTATTTCGGTTTTGAAGATGGTAAAAATCTCATTCCTTTTAAAAACCTCTTTATCTCCTCAAACCTGACTCTCTCAACACTTGAACGTCCTTTTACATCTAAATGAAGTTTCTCTATTAACTCCCTGTATTTTGTAAGTTCTATCTCTTCCTTCTCAGAAATCCTTTTTCTTGGAACCTTTATAATATTTGACCTTAAAACAGGAAAAAATCTTCCCCTATCTCTTATACCAAGTTCTGCAAAATATTCCTCTCCATCATACGGAACATCAACATACCACTTGAAACTTCCGGTATCAACATCAACATCAAAATAATTCTTTCCTCCCCTATAATAAACTCTCAAAACTCCTTCTCCATGTCTTTCCTTCTCAAGTTCCCAGTAAGCAAAAATTTTGTCGGGATTTACTGGAAGAAGGACTAAATACTCCTTCTTGTATCTTTCTGGAATCTCCTTTCCAAGGTCAATGAAAGGTTGTTTTTTCTCTTCAATTACTTCCTTTTTGTAAACAGAAGAAGACCCCCTCTTCTCAAGTCTCTCTTCAAGTCTTCTCTTTTCTTCTCTCTCTTTCTTTTTAATAACCCTCTCCCTTTTCCTTTTTCCCTTATTCCCCTTTAAAAACTTCTTAATCCTCTCTACCTCTTTTTCTGTCAAACTGCTTAAAGGTGACTTTTTTCTAATTCTTAATTCCTTAATAGCAAGTAAAACCTTTTTTGTCTTAATTTTTAATTTCTTTGCAAGTTCATAAACCCTCATCTTACCCCCTTACTTCCCTTTTTCAAAACATTTTCAATATAGGGAACATATCTCAAATATTTAGTATTTTTTTTGAAAAAGTCAAGTTGAAAAAATAAAATAAAAACAATAAGAAAAACCGATCCTATAAAAAAACCAATTGCAAATCTTATAAACTGAAACCTTAAAAACATTGAAAGTAGAATATAAACAATTGAAATACTCATCACTAAATGTTCAAGATGAAATAAAAGAAATTCTCCTTCAAATGGCACAAATAAAAATTGTATTGTTCCAAAGAAAAGAAGAAATGGAATCAAAAGACTTAAAAAAACTCTTGAACCATTTATAATTGCAATAAAAGTAAGAATTTCAAGTGCTGACT
>QMOP01000192.1 GCA_003650255.1 Caldisericota bacterium | reverse complement strand
CTATTATTTTATCAAGAAGTTCTTTTACTTTATATCCTGTAAGAGCACTTATCATAATCTTCTCCGGTTTTATTATGAAAGGGAAAAATACTTTAATAAGCATTTCAAAATCCTTTTCCTTTATTCTTTCAATATCCCATTTATTTCCCACAATAATAAATGGTTTAATTCTCTCTGTGATAATATGAGCAATCCTTTTATCCTGTCTTGATATTTTTCTTGTTAGGTCAATTAATAAAACAGCAATTTCAGTATGTTTTAATTCATAAAGGACATGTTTCTGATTGAATATTTCAATATCCTTTCCATGTAATTTTCTTGGAATCCCTGCAGTATCTTTTATTAGAATTCTTTTACCTTTATAGGTAATCTCTGCTTCAACTGGTTCTCTTGTTGTTCCGGGTTTTTCGCTTACAATACTTCTTTCCTCTTTAAGTATTGTATTAAATAGAGTTGATTTACCAGAATTCTGCTTTCCAATAAGAAGAACAGAGGTGTATATTTTATCTTTTTCTATTCTTTCTTTTTTTACCTTTTCAAGAATGTAATCTGTAAGTGTGTCTATGTTTATTTTATGAATTGCACTTATCAGAACTCTTTTTTTCCAAGGCAGTTTTTCAAAATCAAAAGAGTTCCATTTATGTTTTTCATGGTCAATTTTATTTATAACAAGTATAACATCCTTATTTTTTTCAATAAGCATCCTTGATATTTCATCTGTTATTGGAGTTCTTCCTCTTTTTCCATCTACGACGAATAATACAAGGTCTGCTTCTTCAAGAGCAATTTCTGTCTGTTTTAAAACAAGGTAGTCAATCTCTTCCTCTTCCTTTGTTATTCCTCCTGTATCAACAAGAATAAATCTCTTTCCTTCAATTTCAACCTCTTTGTAGTGTCTATCCCTTGTTAATCTTTCAACATCTGGCCTTGGAAAAAATGGTCTTCCTGTAAAAAGTGAAAATATTGTTGATTTCCCAACTCCTGCTTCTCCAATAAGAACCACTTTAATCATAGAAAAATTTTTCAATCCTTTCTTTTAGTTCCTCTATTCCATATCCTTTTAGTGCTGATATTAAGATGAAGTCCTTCTTTGGTATTGTATCATGTGATTGAAGAAGGTCAATTTTATTAAGTATATTCCATCTTGGAATATTATCAAGATTAAGGGATTTTAATATTTCTTCAACGACTCTTTTATGTTCTAAATAGAGCGGAGAACTTACATCGATTACATGAAGTATTAAGTCAGCATCCTGTATTTCAAGAAGTGTCTGTTTAAAAGATTCAAGTAGTTGTGGCGGCATTTTTCTAATAAAACCAACAGTATCTGAGAGAAGCACAAACTTATTTTCACCAAGATAAACCCTTCTTGTTGTTGTTGTAAGGGTTGCAAATAGTTTATCTTCAACATAGACATTGCTTTTTGAAAGTGCATTCATTAGAGTTGATTTACCAGCATTGGTATAACCCACAAGTGATATAAGAGGTATTTTTGATTTCTTCCTTCTTTTTTTTCTTTCAAATCTTGATTTCTCTATATCCTTTAATTCCTCTCTTATATGTTGGATTCTTCTTTGGATTTTTCTTCTGTCGTATTCAAGTTGTTTCTCTCCGGGTCCCCTTGTTCCAATTCCTCCAACCTGCTGCATCATTTGAATTCCTTTTCCAGTTAATCTTGGAAGCAAATAATTCAGTTGTGCAAGTTCAACCTGAAGTTTTGCCTCTCTTGTTTTTGCCCTTTTTGCAAATATGTCAAGGATTAGACGGGGTCTATCAATTATCTTTGCTGGAATTATATTTTCAATATTCCTTTGTTGAGCAGGAGAAAGTTTGAAATCAAATATTACTGTTTTTATTCCATTTTTAAGGACCGCATCCCTTATTTCAAAAATCTTACCTTTACCAATAAATGTTTTTGGATTTATCCTTTTTACTTTTTGAATAAATTCACTTTCAACTTTTACCTCTAAAGTATATGCAAGTTGTTTTAATTCGTCAATACTTTCCCTTGCACTTAACCCCTCATTTACGATTGAATTATCAACACCAACAACTATTGCTCTTTCCATGAGAAAAATTATAAAATATTTAAGTGAAGTTTTTAAGATATTTAATTCCTGTTCTATTTTGGGGTAGTTTATTTTCAGCAAAAGGTTATAAACTTGATATTTATTACTCATATTTAAGTTTTATTCTTAATAGTAAAGAAAGAATTGTTTATGGTAATCCGTATGAGTTAGGTTTTTATTTTAAACAAATTAAGAAATCTCTTAAACCGTCTCAGATTCTTGTTGAGTTTTCATTTTATCCAGTAGCATATTTTTCATATCTTATAAGAAGAACAGATTATTATGATAATTTTGAAATAACTGAAAATTTTCATATTCTAAAAAGTTTATCAGCCGGGTATGAGGAACCATGGGCTATTTCATTTTTGTTTGGGAATGTCTGGGCATTTAAGCATCCAAAAATAAAAAATAGGTATCAGGGAGTTGGATATATGGGTTTTCTTTTTTCTTTTGGAAATAAACAGATTTTTTCAAATATGATGTATAAAAGCGGATGGTTTCAGGTTGAATGGAAGGTTAAGGGAATAAGGTATACGTTTTTTCAGAAATTCAAATGGAATTTTCATTTGGGAGTAAAATTTCAGTCAAGTAATTTAATAAAGGATACTTTATATTTTACAGTTTACAGGGATAACACTCTTTTTGTCTCTTCCTATAAAAAGGCAATTCTTCCAAACCTATCAATTAAACTCAAAACAGAACTTTCCGTCAGAGATTTAAGTTTTATTTCGCAGTATTTTCTTATAGGTAAAAAATTTAGGTTTAAGAAAGAATTCTTTATAGTTGAATTTGGTTTTCTTTATCAGAAAAAGAGAAAGTTTGAGTTTGAAACATTAGAGGAAGAATT
>QMOP01000191.1 GCA_003650255.1 Caldisericota bacterium | reverse complement strand
TTATTATACTAAACTTTCCTATAAATTTATTCACTCCATTTTTTATTGTTTTGTCCTCAACAAGAAATATGTAAAGTCCTGAACTTAAACTTTTTCCATCTTTATTTTTAACATTCCAATTGTATTCTCCTGTTGTATTCGAAGCGTCAATTTTCAAAATTTCTTCTCCAGCAATATTGTAGATGTGTATAACAGCATTTTCCGTTATGTTTGTAAATGTGATGCCTGAGGAGATAGTTCCAGTTCTTTCATCTCCATCATAAGGAATATATGGATTTGGGTAAACAACAACATTTGAAAGGTCTTTACTCGGAGCAAGATATATTAAAGAGAACACTGAAAATCTGCTTACTTCCGCAACCACTTCCTTGTTTTCTGCATCAACCTCATTCATTCCTTCCTTTAAAATCTGCCAGAAGTTATGTTTTTCATTTAATCTTGCAATTTTGAAATATTTTGGATTCATTCCATTCTCGGTATATGGAATTGCAACTTTAACATTTTTGAAATCCTCATTTTTACCAGAACTTAAACTTACATCAACAAGAAAGATTTTACTGTTTTTACTTACTGAATTTATGTCGTTTGAAGAGAATTCATTTTCAGGAAGAATTTTGAATTTTTCTCCGTCAATTTTGCTGTTTGCCTCTTCAATCTTTTTTGCTATATTTTCAAAATCCTCGTCAGTTAAAATCTCTTTTAGGTTATAAACCCTTATATAAAACTCTTTTGCCGGAATTGAATATTTTGGAATCTCAATTTTGAAAACAGGAGTTGAACCTGAAACTCCCCAGTCATTTGAACCTTTAAAAAGTGTTCTTTCATCCTTACTTGAGAGTTTTATTCCACAGACACCATACTTATATTGAGAAAGGATTGCATTTTTGTAGTTATTATATATCGCAAGAACATAGAAGAAGTATCCGGGAAAATTTTCTCCAAGATTTACTGTCTCAAACTCCTCTCTTACTCCGGGATAATGTGATTTTGTTTTTCCGAGAAATTTGAAATTAGAGAGTTTTGTTTCAAGAACCGGATATGTTGAGTAAAGTAAATATGTTACATGAGAATTTTCACCATCAAGTTTTTCTGGAGAAATCCATGAGAGTTTTATTTTTCCTGTTTCATCAGAGATTTCAGTATCCATTCCTTTTATTTCTTTTTTTGTTATATTTAATTCCGGGAGAATTTTGAAATCATCGGAATCAGTATCAAAATAAACTGGTGAAGTTGATATCTTTTCTCCATCAGAATATTTGACTCCTATCCAGTAATAGAATTTTCCACTTACAATATCAGTGAATTCAGGACTTGAGGTTGTTGAGATTAAGGTTTTATAAAGAAGAGAGGTTGAGCGATATATTGTGTAGTATAGAATTCCATCTATTGATGGGTCAACACTCCATGATAGTTTCAGATTATTTGATGAAATCTTTTCTATAAAGAAGAATCCAATCTCATCAGGAAGAGGAGAAGTGTAATTTGGTATTCCCCATACATCATAAATCTTAAATGTTCTATCACCATCCTCATCAGTTATCTTTACAATTCTATTTTTTTGGCTGTTAGAAAAATCAGGTTCCTCCTCTCCGTCAACTTCATATTTGTATTCAATTGTTGTATTCAGAACAATCTTTACTGTTTTTGTATAAAGATATGTTGAAAGTTTCTCCATTTTAATCTTTGATTTATCCCAGTTTGTAAAATCCCCTTTAATATAAACATTTTCAAACTTTCCAAGGCCTTTTAAGTCAAGGACAAATTCAACATCAATTAAAGCATTTGGAACTGCACTATATACAGAGGAAAGTTCACTGTAACTATCACTTCTGTTAAATCTGTAAGAAGCATCAACTGTCTGCAATCTGTAGTAATAGGTTATTCCATTTGTAAGATTTCTATCAATATAATAATTTTCAGTTATAAGATTTGAGGTTGAGTTAATGGTGGAGAAATTTTTTCCATCTGTTGAACGATAGATTAAATATCCTTCAATATCACTTATAACTCTGTTGTTCTTTCTTGGATCTTCCCATTTAATCTTTATTTTTGAATCTCCTGGTATAAGAATTATATCCTCTGGTAGTGGAGGTGCTCCAGCCCAGTTATCAAGAACAAGCATTTCTTTTACTTCATATGTATTTGTGTCAATTTTTACATATATGTTTGTATCTTTATATCTGTACCAGGATGTTGATGAATGAGGAAGGGAGGGGGAAAGGTCATCTGGAGATACACTATATAAAACAGTTAATTCTCTTACACTTTCTTTTTCTTCCCACAGAATTCCTCCAGAGGGAGTTTTACTTGTATATTTGTAATGAATTGTCCTGTATGGCACAAGCATTTTCTTTATAATCCATCCATCAGATGTTTTTGTCATAGAACTTCCCATTGGTTCCCAGTCTCCAAACTCATCATTTTCTCCACCAAGATTCTCTCCTGTTATGTATTTCTGATAATTGTCCATAAAATCTATCCCCCTCCCAGCATTCAAATACATCCAGATTGTAAAGACAATCAGCAAATACATACCTTTCTTTTCAAACTATTCCAAATATAACACCACCCCTGTAGCCCCCCTTAAGGGGGGCTACTTAATCTTTTATATTTTCTTTTTTATCCTTCCGGTAAATAAACCCTTACAATTCTTCCGGGCACCTTAAATGGGTAAAATCTTCCGTCAACACCAACAGGTGTTAAATAAACAATATAACCATGTTTTTCAATATACTCCCAGTTTGGTTTTTCAATCTTAAAATAGACAGGAATTGGTGCAGATGGTCTTGCCCATGCATCATAGTAATCATTTGGTGTTGCTGAATCAACATTTGTTCTTGTTACAAGGTTTGCATCAGGTGTTTTTGTTGCTGGATTTACCGCACCTTTATAAGCATCTGTTGCAACAAAAACATAGTAATATGTTACA
>QMOP01000190.1 GCA_003650255.1 Caldisericota bacterium | reverse complement strand
TAGGTAGCTGATTTAATCCTGTATAATCCTCCTGTAATATTTCCACTTGTTCCATCATCTCCTGGAGCAGTCCATTTTAATGTAATCGCTCCCTCAATACTTGAATGAGTTAATGCTGTTAAATTTGAAATTGCAGATGGTGGAGTTGTATCACCACCAGCAGAAGTTAATTCAAGAAAAACACAATCAAAATCAACTCCCATCCTTACATCTGCTCCACCTGTATTTTTATAAACAAGAACTCCTACTCTTATGGCAGTAATTGTATATGTACTCCAAGAAAACAATGTTTGAAAATCAGAATTTATATTTCTAACTATTTGAGGGGACCAAACATCATCACCATAATCTGAGAGGTCTATATATTTTACATTTGCTGTGTTATATGTAGAACCAGTACCTTTATACGCATGAGAATATCTTATTTTATATTTATTATCAAATTCTACTTCAACAATAGACGCCATATAATCACAATAATCCTTACCAGATATATATCTTCTTCTTTCAAAATATCTAAGCACAGGAGAATGGTCGTTTGTAACAGTGCCAAAAACTGTTGATGTCTGCTCAGCAGAATAGCCAATTAATCCTGTATTTGCTGATACATCCCTTATATAAACATCTCCTGCATAATCACCATTTATATCAGAAGCACCAGCAAAATCAGTATCAGTAACCTTTTTCCACTCATAAGTTGAATCAGGTAATATCTCCATACTAACTCCTGTCCAGTTTGTAGGTGGATCTCCTATTTCAAAACTTGTATTTTGTAATACCTGATTGGGTGGTTCTTTTACCCCAAGAACAAAACCTGTTGTTTTTGTTGCAAGTGACCAATTCGGAACTTCATCTCCAAGTTTTATATAAAAGTAATACGAAGTGCCCCCATTTAATCCATAAGTTTTTATCTTTTGAATTAAATAAGTGTTTAAACTCCCCCTTGTCATATCTGTTGAACTTTGAATTTCAAGTGTTATACTATCCCATGTATCTGTTGAATTAGTAGAATATCTTATCCAGTAATACCCACCAACTATATCACCTGTTGTTCCATCGTCTCCAGTTGCAATCCACTGCAATTGAATTTGGTTAAGAGTATAGGTATCTGGTGTTGTAGCATAAAATTCTGTAACAGGGTCTGGAGCAGTTGTATCTGGCGTTCCTTTAGCAATTGCATTTGCTTGAGAACCAGAAGAGGCATTTGTGTCAATAGGTGAATAGTTTGATTCATCTCTTGATTTTATTGCAAAATAATATCTTACTCCAGTAAGTAAACCTGTAATTGTAACTGACTGTGTTGTTCCCGGAGAAGCAGGTGTTGGTTCATAATCAATCTCAGTTGCCTGATTCCACCAGGCAGTTGTATCTCCTCCTAAATCTGCAATACTTTTTGTTGAATACCTTATGAAATACTCTGCAACAGGATTTCCTGCTGGATTTGAAGAATCCTCATCAGGTGCGGTCCATGTTAAATCAACCTCTCCAGGATTTGTTCCTGTTAAAGCACTTAAATTCGTAATTGCTTGAGGTGGGTCATCATCAGGAGTTGTAAGAGATAATGCATCAAAATAAATTGTAGATCCTGAAGTAAGTGGGTTATTATATCCTCTTACTCTTACTGTTTTTACATCAGCAGGAGCTGTCACTGTTATACTGAGATAAACCCAGGAACCAATAACAGATGTACCTGTAGAATATTTCACCCCTGTGGAGTTCCAAGCAGGAGAAGTGGTATCATAAAAACAAACCTGTATCTCTGCTGCATCTGCACCTAATCCTTCAACAAAAATATATCCCGATAATGTATAACTTCCCCCAGGCACCACATCAGTAATAAGCTGACTATTATAAATGAACCCTGATGTCCCTGTATCTACTGTTTTTGCCGATTGTGTCCCTTGAGCTACTGTAGATGTTTCAATAACAAAAGTATCTAAAGCTCCTTTCTTCCAGTTATTCAATGGGTCTAATTCAAAATTCCCATCTATTAATAACTCCCTTCCATAACTTGTATTTATAAAAAGCAAAATCAAAAAAATAAAAAAGGACATTTTTTCTTTTATCTCTTCAATAACCTGTTTAAATCCTTTAAATATTCTGGAAAAATTTTTAAAAATTTTCTCATCCCTTTCCAGAGTTTTTCATAGTCGATAGAATTATATTCATGGGCAATAATATTTCTTAAACCTGCAAATTGAGCAAGTTCCTGTGAAAGAGAAAATGAAATAAATTTCTTTTTTCCCATCTCAATAAAAGAAGTATAATAATCCTTTGGTGCAGGATTTCCTGTTTCCGTTAATACATGATAGTTAATATCAATCATCCTTCCTATAATTCTTTCAAGATATCTTTCAACAAGTGTCTGATTTATAATATCTTTCAAAAAATCCTCCTTTTTCATCTTTGCTATTTCCTTCAATTTTACTATATCATCCTCAATAAATGAAAGTTTCCTCACAATTAATTTCTTATCTATAGGCATATCTTCTTATAAAATTTAAAACCTGTTTTTTTTCTATTTCAAAATAAGGAAAATAATCAATATAGTTCTTATAAGCATAGATTTTAAATTCGCAAAAATCCCTTCTCTTTCCATAAAGAAGCTTGCCCTGTGAAATCTTCCACAGAATCAGAGGATCTGCTCTTTTAATATAACAGATATCAACCTTTCTTTTAGAAAACGTAGCCTGAAATTCACTTAAAATTTTAAGATATTTCTTAAAATCAACATTTTCATAAGTGTCCATCGCTATATCAATATCACTTCTTGAATGGATCTTTCCTTCAAGTATTGAACCAAAAAGAATTACTAATTTTAATTTATATTTTTTTCCAATTTTTTTTATTTTCTTCAAAACTTCCTTTGTTAAGTCCATTGTAAAAATGATAGAAAATTTTAAAAAACTTGTAAAGATTTTTTCCTATACC
>QMOP01000189.1 GCA_003650255.1 Caldisericota bacterium | reverse complement strand
TACTGATCAGGGTATTCATACATGGACTGGTGGGTGTATTTTGAAATCAACAAATACCACAACTGGATGGAAAGTGAGAGCAGAGGATGTAAATGATGTAGGTATATATGGAGAGAAAACAGGGATAAAGGTTTTATCTCCACCAACATCAACAATTGATAAACCTTGGAATGGTTATAGAAGTTATGAATTAACTCTTGCTTCAGGGACTGCCAAACCACATAATTCAAATTATGCTTATGTTACAAAGGTTGAGATGGCGATAAAATGTGATGATACAATAGGACCAAGTGATAGAGTAGGTAAATGGTGGCAAGGAGGAGTTGGATGGGATTCCACGCAAAAGTGGCTTGATACTCCTTATTCAGTGGATGCCGAGACCTGGACAAGAGTTCAGGCAAATGGAGAACTTCCAACATGGACTGTTGATTCAAATGGTAATGCTAAATATCATTTCTATATAAGAAGTTACGATTCTTTATATGGAACAGAAACAGTAAAAGGGCCATTTACATTTATCTGTGATAAAGGAAAACCAACATCAGGAATTACCTCACCAGATAATGGAGGAAACTATTCAAGTATAACAATGATTCAGGGAACCTCCTCTGATCCAGGTGGATCGGATATTAACTCAATTATTACAAAAGTTGAGATACAGATAAGTTATATTGATGCAGGAACAACATACTACTGGCAGGCAACTCCTTCAACAGGATGGGTTACAACAGAGAAATGGATAAGTGTTACAGCAAATGATGGTAGTTTTGATTTTTATTCTGAGGGATGGTACTGGGATTCTTCACTTGTATCATGGCAGAATCAGAAACTTCATTATATAAGAAGTAAAGCATATGATAATGCTGGTAATATACAAGACCCAGTTTCGGAAATTTCTGTAACTTATGATATAGATGCTCCTGATTCAGATATATCCTCACCTTCTGATGGAGCGGTATTAAATTCCGAACCAGTAATTTCTGGAACAGCAGTTGATACTCAGGGAGTTAGTTATGTTACAGTGAGAATAAGAAAAGGAAGTGAATACTGGAATGGAAGTTCATGGCAGACATTAGAAGTGTGGTTACAGGGAGCAACAGGTTCATGGGGAGATTCAAATGTTAACTGGTCATTTACAATACCTGGTTCACCTTTAAGTGAAAATACAACTTATTACTTTACTTCAAAATCAACAGATACAGCAGGAAATGAAGAGACAAATTTAATTGAAAGATCAATAATTTATGATACAGTAAAGCCAACAGCAACGTTAACACAGCCAGATTACCAGTATCAGAACTGGAGCTTTGTGAATGTTGAGGGAACATCTTATGATTTGAATGGAATAAACAAAGTTGAACTTGTAATAAAAAGAGATCCAGGTGTTTACTGGGATGGAACAAGTTGGGTGAGTGATATAACATGGATTACTGCATATTCAACAACAAGTTATAATATATGGTTCTCCTCTGCTCAATGGGAAAGTGGACAGATGAATAGAATATGGATAAGAGTAACAGATAATGCTGGAAACATTACTTATTACAATACTGGAGATTCACTTGATATAGATAGTGATGTTGGATATGCTTATGAATTTTTATATGATGCTTCAACTCCTACGACAACTGTGGATTATCCAGTTAATAATTCTGCTTATAACGTAAAGATTCAAACATTTACCGGAACAATAGAGGATTCAGGTGCAGGAACTCAGTCAGGACCATACAGTGTAAAGTTAAAGATAAAGAGAGCAAGTGATGGAAAATGGTGGCAGGTAAATACTTGGGTTTCTTCTCCTTGGGATAATTCAACGGTTCTTAATATAAATGATTGGAGTTTTGATTTTGGAGCAAATCTTAATACATTTTATGAGAATACAGAGGAAACATATTATCTTTACACAAAAGGAAGGGATTATGCTGGAAATGAGGAGACATTTGATGAGAACAATCCAACAGCAGTGTTTGTATACGACATTATAAAACCAACATCATCAATAACCTATCCAGTAGATGGAAACTACTATACAGGAGCAGAGCCATCGGTTATAAAAGGTGGGATTCATGATGGATATTCTGGAATTGAATTTGTGAAAATAAGAATAAGTTCAGGGTCTTATTACTGGACAGGCTCATCCTGGACTGTAAATGAGACATGGCTTGATTGTAATGTGTTTACTTCAACCTGGAGCTATGCTTCACTTTCAGGTGCTTGGTCTGATGCAGCAACTTACACTATTACAACTTATGTTTCTGACAAAGCAGGAAATATTCAGAGTTCCACTCCAACAGTTTCATTTATTTACGATTCAAGTGAACCAGATTCATATGTTAATACTCCTGTTGATGGACAGATGTATGAGAGTATGAATGTAGTTAAAGCAACTGCAACAGATGCTCTTTCAGGAGTTAGTGAGGTAAGGATTGCTATTCAGAGGCAGTATGATGGAAAATACTGGGATATGATAAGTTCAACCTGGGTTGCATCAGTTGTTTACAACACAACAACATATAATGCTGGATTTTATGAACTTGATACATCTGTAATTCCATGGGAAAATGATGTATGGTATAATGTAATTTCAAAAGCAATTGATAATGTTGGAATTGAGGAGACAACTCCATATCAGAGTTCCTTTAAATATGTAAAACCAGCAGTTCAACTTTCTCTTGAATGGACTGATGGAACAGATCTTGAGGGTTCTGAGCTCATTGCTGGAGTTGAATATGATGTGAGAGTTGTTGCATATAATGAAGATGGAACACCTGCTCTTGCTTTTAACAAAGAAATAAGATTTACAACAACAGAGGATTCAGGAGAGGCAATACTTCCTGATAATTATACATTTACTCCTTATCCAGGAGATGGAGGAGTTCATACATTTGATTTTGCAACATCAACTGGAATATGTCTTAAAAAGGCAGGTTCCTGGAATATAACTGT
>QMOP01000188.1 GCA_003650255.1 Caldisericota bacterium | reverse complement strand
TGAAAAAACAAAATCTCTTGAACTCCTGAAAGAATATCTGAATTTTGGAGGTTATCCGAGGATTGTTCTTGAAGATGAATTATCTGAAAAATTATTACTCATAGGTGAAATTTATCAGAGTTATATTGAAAAGGATATTTCATATCTGCTCAAAGTCCATAAAATAGAGGCGTTTGGAAGGTTAGTAAAATTGATGGCTGCTGAGGAAGGAAATATAATAAAACTTACGGAACTCTCCTCAGAGCTTGGAATTTCAATAAAAACATTAAAAGATTATCTCTGGTATCTTGAAAAAACATTTATCATAAATAGAGTTTATCCCTTCTTTAAAAATATCCGCAAAGAACTCTCAAAATCCACCATTTTTTATTTCTATGACATAGGACTTAGAAATTTTACATCGGGTGAATTTGGCAATTTAAAAGATTATGGTTTTGTCTTCCAGAACTTTATCTATAACATTTTAAGAGAAAAACTGAAAAACTCTATAGATACAATATACTTCTGGAGAACGAAAGATAAAGCAGAGATTGATTTTGTTATTGAAAAAGGAAAAAATATCATTCCTGTGGAGGTGAAATATAAGCATTTAAAATCTCCTTTAATAACAAGGGCAATGCGAAGTTTTATTGAAAAGTACAGGGTGGATAAAGCAATAGTTTTTAATCTCTCATTAAAAGATAAAATAAAAATAGAAACTACTGAAATTCTAATCCTACCATACTACGAATCCCTATTTAATATTTTATGAAAATAACAGGGACATTAATCTGGTATTATTATATCTGCAGAAGAGAAGTATGGTTGATGTCAAGAGAAATAAACCCTTTTGAGGATAATCCTTTTCTGGAGATTGCAAGGATAATTCATGAGAATTCCTATGAAAGGGAGAAAAAGGAGATTGAATTTGAAAATTTAAAATTTGATTTGATAAAAAGAGGAAAGGAGAAGATAATTATTGGAGAGATAAAGAAATCAAGTAGATTTTTAAAATCAGCAAAAATGCAACTCCTATTCTATCTCTGGAGATTGAAGAATAAAGGATTGAATTTTACAGGTGAAATATTAATTCCAAAAGAGAAAAAGAAAATTGTAGTTGAACTCAGAGAAGAGAATGAAAGAGAATTGAAAGAAGCAATGAGAGAGATAAAAAGAATAGTGTCACTTGAAATTCCACCAAAGGCAGAAAAGAATAAATACTGCAGTAAATGTGCCTATTTTGAATTCTGCTGGGCATAAAAATGAAAAAGAGGATTTTTGTATTTTCAAATGGTGAAGTAAAGAGAAGACAGAATACATTATACTTTGAACTTGAAGATGGAACAAAGAAGTATATACCGGTTGAAAATACAGGTGAATTTTATTTCTTCGGTGAGGTTACAATAAATAAAAAACTCTTTGAATTTTTAAATCAAAATGAAATCATTGTTCATTTCTTTAACCATTTTGGTTATTATATCGGAAGTTTCTATCCAAGAGAACACTACAATTCTGGTTATATGATTTTAAAACAGGCAGAATTCTACAATACTCAGGAAAAAAGAATAAAACTGGCAAAACTTTTTACAGAAGGAGCAATAGCAAACATTTTAAAAGTCTTAAATTACTACAATAATCGGGGAGTTGATTTATCTTCCCTGATAGGAAATATTGAAGATTTATCAAAAAATATTGAAAATATCACAAATATAGAGGAACTGATGGCGATTGAGGGAAACATAAGACAGATTTATTACAAAAGTTTTAACAAAATCCTCGGAAGCCCTGATTTTGAGTTTGATGAAAGAACAAAGAGACCCCCTGAAAATGAACTGAATGCTTTAATAAGTTTTGGAAACTCCCTTTTATATGTTGCAATACTCTCTGAAATCTACAAAACACATCTTGACCCGAGAATTGGTTTTTTGCACACAACAAACTTCAGAAGATTCTCATTAAATCTGGATATTGCTGAAATTTTTAAACCAGTAATAGTTGATAGAATCATCTTTACACTTATAAATAAAAGGATGATTCAGAAAAAACATTTTGAAGAGAAAGTCGGCGGAATATATTTAAAAGAGAACGGAAGAAGAATATTTGTTGAAGAATTTGACAGACGCCTCAAAACAACGATACAACATCCAAAAATAAAAAGAAAAGTATCATATCAAACAATTTTAAGAATGGAATTATATAAACTGGAAAAGCATCTAATTGGCGAGGAAAAGTATAGACCATTTATATCAAGCTGGTAGGATGTATCTCATAATGGTATATGACATAAAAGAAGAGAGAGTGAACAAAGTTTTAAAGATTGGAAGGAAGTATCTTACATGGATTCAAAATTCGGTTCTTGAAGGAGAAATAACCGGAGCAAAATTCTTCAAATTAAAAAGTGAATTAAATAAGGTAATCAGGAAAGATGAGGACTCCATTGTATTTTACATTTTCCGAACGAAAAATTATTCAAAAAGAGAAGTAATGGGAAAGGAGAAAGGAGGAGAACAACTAATAATTTGAATACTTCCATATTTCATGAAATGCGGAAATTGTCAACCAAGAATAATGGAATTTTTACCTGAGATTGACAGAAAAAAATTTGTTGACAATTCCGACGATTTTTTATAAATTCTTCTATGAAAATAGATGTTCTTTAAAAATCTAAATTGGATTTTTTCTCGACGGAGCAACGGGTTTTTCCCCTACCTACGAGGAATTGAAACCAGTTTTGACTGTTCAACTAAAATGATGAACATTAAAAGTTTTTCCCCTACCTACGAGGAATTGAAACAATTATAACAGCGTCAGCCCATCTCCTAAATACACCGTTTTTCCCCTACCTACGAGGAATTGAAACCAAAATGGGACACATACTTTCACAGGTTCCAATACATGTTTTTCCCCTACCTACGAGGAATTGAAACATCCAAGCATCATTATATCCGTGATAACTCATGGCAAGTTTTTCCCCTACCTAC
>QMOP01000187.1 GCA_003650255.1 Caldisericota bacterium | reverse complement strand
CATTAACAACTTTTTTATTGTAAAGATGTTCATGACCACAGAAAACAACTGCCTTATATTTTCTTAATAAATTAGCCAATTTATCCCTTTCTTCTGGATACTTATCTAATGAACTGCCAATATGTCCACCTACTGGATAAAGTGGCTCATGGACAAATACAAAAATAAAATCAGAATTTTTTGCTTTCTTCAATTGTTTCTCTAACCACATTAATTGCTTTTTATCTATTTTCCCTCCTATTGTCTTCCCATTTTTTTCTGAATAACAACAAAGAACAATAAAGGAACAATTTTCATACTTAAATGAGTAATAAAGAGGTTTTTTAATCATCTCTTTATAAAGAGTATACCAATCTTTCCAATTTCTACTTACTTCATGATTCCCTACTACTAAATGATAGGGAACTTTTCCTATTTCCATCACTTTTAAGAAATTTTCCCAGCCCTCTCTACTCGGATAACCTACCCAATCCCCTATGTGAACTACAAAATCTGGATGGAGAAGATTTATCTCTTTCATCTCTTTTTGCAGAACAGAAGATGGACCCTTTCCATCTCTACTATCTCCCATCACTACAAAACTAAATCCATATGCTCATAGAGCAAGACCAGAAAATATAATTAAAAAAATACTTCTCTTTACCCAAAATTTAATTTCTCTTTTCATTTTTCTTCTCCTTATTCTACCTTAATATTGGTTTATCATCAAGGTATGTTCTTGGTTTTTCTAATAAAGATTTATATATCTCTTCTGCTTTATCTGCATCTTTGTTTTCTTTCTCTTTATTATGACCACCTGGATTTTTCTCTAAGTATTTGCGATACTTTTCTATATAACTTATAAAATGCTCTATATCCTCTTTTTTTGCTTTCATAGGATTTTTACCAAATTGAATATATATGGGTGAAGTTATTGCATAATTCCCAGCAAACTCTCCTTTCTCTCCATAAACTTTCACTAAAAACCAGCAAGTATCATTAACTTTTAATTTAAACTCTTCCTTTATCTTTTTAGGTTTATCTGAATAAGAAAATCTCTTTACCACATTTCCATTTTTAATTAATTCTATCTTATCTAATCCATAAATATGCCAGCCAGATATAGAAAATTTTAAAGTCTCTTCTTTATCTCCTGGAAGAATAATATTATCTCCTATATCTTTACCATTTATCTTAAATATTACCAATGGTCCATTTGTCCAGAAAGTGGCATGCTTTTTATATGCTTCTATCATATTTTCCCAGTTTAATTTATCCATCCTTGCATATTCCTGAGGAATATATTTGCGTAAAGGATATGTAAAATAATAATCGGAACCCTGACCAATACAACTTTTAAATCCTAAATTTAAATATTTAAACCAATCTTTTTCATTTACTCGCCAGGCATCTATTTTATCTAATGCCATAGCAATAGCAACCTGTCCTGGCTGTAAATTATCTTCTCCATAACCCTGAACAAGTCCATGTCCACCTCTTTTAACTAAATTTTCCATCCGTGCTACTAAATCTCTTCCACCACCAACTCCTTTATAGATATTGCAAACCTGGTTTTCTACAGTAGGCCAACATATAAATCTATCTGTCCATGTAGATTTAAAGTCCCCTCCATCCCAAGGTGCAGGATGGGAAACATAATTAAATCCCATTGCTTTTTGTGCATCTGAATAATATTTCCAACCAAGAGAAGAGGCAAACTTATTATAAAGAACTCCTTTACCATGTCCCCAGGAATGTTCATGATGTGCACCTGACCACCAGCAAAGAGAAGGCATATCTACTAACCTTTTAAGTTTTATTACCACTTTTTTTTCTTCTCTATTTTTTAACTTAAAAGTTTCCTTAAATGGGAAATATTCAAATCCTCTTGTAGCCTTTATTTCAACTTTACCAGAAGGAATTTTTAATTTGAAACTACCTACTCCTACAAAACAAGACTCTTTCCTTGAACCAAATCTTCCCCAATAGCAATTTTCTTTGGAAATATAATATTTATCATTCACTTTAATATATATTTGTGCTTCTAAGGGTTTACCAGTTTCTTCATCTATAATCTTTCCTTCTATTAAACAGTTGCTTTTCTCTTCCTCTCTTTCTTCTTCAGTAAGAAATTTCATATTTCTTATAATACTTGCAGATTTTATATAATCATTTAATATTTCCTCATCAGTTAAAGATTTCTGGTAAATCTTAACATTCCTAATAAATCCTTTAAATTGACCATACATTGTAGGAAAAGGTGTACATCCGCTTATTGTCATATATTTACCACCAGCATAATAGATAGGTTTTTCTACAGGTATTTCTTTTATCCTTATTCCATTGAAGTAAAGAGACGCTTTTTTATTCTTAATGCTATAAGTAAGTGCTACATAAGACCAACTTCCTTTCTTTATAACTGCATTATCAGAAATAATTGACCTACCTGCTGAGACAGGAATGCGTCTATTTTTATCTGTAGAAAAGGCAGCAAATAACCTTCTATCATTAATTCCAAATCTTATTCCAATTGGAGGATTACCAGTAGATTGTTCAATAATTGAACTATCTAAGAAAGGAATATCAGGTTTTATCCATGCAGATAGAGTAAATTCTTCAGTAAGATTTGGTGCTGGAATACTTACATAAGTATTTTTACCATTAAATTCTAATGCCCACGCCTCTTCTCTTTTAATATGTTGTTTAGATAATTTTTTCTTTATCTCTTCTATAAAAGGGGGCTCAATTTCTTTACCTATAAAATGAGATACTATCTCTTTTTTTGTTAAACAACGGGAGTAAATTCTCACCTCATCTAATAAACCATTAAAACCATTGCCCAATTTTATCCCATTATAATCCCAAACAGAAAAAGGCTTTATTTCCTTTTCATAATTTATCTCTTTAATAAGTTTTGCATCAAGATAAATAATTATCTTCTTTTTTAAAAAATCATTACAGAATGTAAACAGATACCATTTATT
>QMOP01000186.1 GCA_003650255.1 Caldisericota bacterium | reverse complement strand
TAAAAAAATACCCCATTTCATGCTGAAACTACCTCCTGAAAAACAAAAGGCACTCTTATATGGGCTATGGAAAGGAGATGGATATATAAACTTAAAAAGGACTGCACCAAGAGCAGGATACTCAAGCACCTCATTTGATCTTATTCAGAGTATCAAAATACTTCTTTTAAGACAGGCAATAATTCCTTCAATTTATACTGAAAATGAAAAAATAAAAAATGGAGTGAAACACAGAGAAAATTATAGAATTCATATTGGACAGCAGGATCCACTTAAAAGACTGTGTTCTATTTTAAAAATAAATTATGTCCCGAAAACTTACAGGTCCATGGATTCCTGGATAGATGAAAGTTTTCTCTATATTCCAATAACAGAAATAAAAAAGAAAATTTTTTCTGGAAAGGTTTATAACTTAGAAGTTGAAAACTCCCATTCCTTCACAACAGACGCCTTCTGTATTCATAATTGTGGTGATATGATGACCTTTTATATTAAAGTAAAAGATAACCGTCTTGTTGACATAAAATTTAAAACATTCGGATGTCTTCCACCGGAGGAGAAAATCATAAAAAATCCTGTGGAACTGCTTGAAATATCAAAAATTTCAAAAGAAGACAAGGTCATAAATTCAGATGGTAAAAGCACTTTTGTCTCTGAAATATATGAAAGAAAATATAATGGAGAACTGTTAAAAATCATTCCCTTTGTCTCTCCATATAATACATTTTCACTTACCCCAAATCATCCTGTTCTCTGTATAAAAAGAAAATTTGTCAAAGGAGCGAGAAAATCAAGCAAACTCTGTAAGTGGCTCAGAATTGAAGAAAAAAATTTATTAAAAACTAATCCAGAATTTTTTCCAGCATATCAACTTGAAGAAGGAGATTATCTTGTTTATACTGCAGTAAAAAAAGTGCTTGACAATAACACTTTTACTGATGAATTGATGCGCCTTATTGGTTATTATCTCTCAGAAGGATATATTACAGCAAACGGAAATGTTGTCTGTTTCTCCTTTAATGTAAAAGAGAAAAAATGGATTAGAGATATTAAAAATTTAATCAAAAAAATAACAAAAAAAGAGGCGAAACAGAGAACTCGTGGAAATGTGTGCGAAGTATATGTATGTAATAGAAAACTTGCCGAATTTCTAATTAAACATTGTGGGAAATATGCAAAACACAAAAAACTATCACATGAAATTTTATTCCTTCCATTTGAAAAACAATGGAAAATGATTGAAACATATCTAATTGGAGATGGTGATAAATACAGAAGAAAGAAAAACGACTCTTACACCTACAGAATAATAACAACCTCTGAAAATCTTGCATTTCAGATACAGCAGATTCTTGCAAGGGGAGGCATTTTTGCTTCTATCTCAAAGTTAGTTAAAAAGAATTGTAAAATTGAAGGAAGAAAATTAAAAGATTCAATACAGTATAAAATAACTTTCAAACTTGAAAGAAAACACAGGTTTGTCCACTATAATTCGGAAGAAAAATATTTTCTTATTCCAATAAGAAAGATAGAAAAGTTTTTTTATTCAGGTAAAGTTTATAACTTCCAGGTGGCTTTTCATCCAAACTCATACCTTGTAAAAGGATTTGCTGTTCACAATTGTGGTGCTGCTATTGCTGTATCAAGTATGATAAGTGAAATGGCAAAAGGAAAGACAATTGAAGAAGCATTGAAAATAACAAATAAAGATGTTGCTGAAGAACTTGGTGGACTACCAAAAAACAAACTTCACTGTTCAAATCTTGGAGCAGACGCACTTCATGCAGCAATAAGGGACTATTTATCAAAAAAGAGATTAAAAGAGGGACACTGCCCATTCTGTGATATTCCCGTTGAAGGAGAACTCTGTAAAGTATGTAAAAAGGAATTCAAAAAATGTCCAAACTGTGGAAAATTAATTCAAAAAGAATCAAAAAAATGTCCTCATTGTAATTCTGATGTATGAAAAAATTATTGATTTTCATACTCATGCTTTTCCTGATGATTTAGCAGAAAGAGCATTAAATAAACTTACCTATAAATCAAAAGTAAAACCATCATTTAATGGAACTGTAAGAGGACTTCTTCAATCAATGGATGAAGCAGGAATAGAAAAGGCTGTTCTTTTAAATATTGCAACAAAACCAACTCAGGTTGAAAATATAATAATATGGTGTAAAAAAATAAGAAGCGAGAGAATCATACCTTTTCCAAGTATTCATCCTGAAAATGAAAATTACAGAGAAATTTTAAAGAAAATAAAAGGAGAGGGATTTAAAGGAATAAAACTTCATCCCATGTTTCAAAATTTTGATATGATAAATGAGAAGATGTTTTTCATATATGAAGAAATTGCAAAAAATAAACTTATTCTTGTTTTTCATTCTGGATATGATATTGCTTTTCCAGAAGATGAAAGAGCAAGTGTAAAAAAATTAAAAAAGGTCCATCAAAAATTTCCAGAACTAAAAATTGTTGCATCCCATACTGGTGGATGGAATATGTGGAAAGAAGTCCTTAATGAGATTGCAGGACTTAATATCTGGATTGAAATTTCAATGACTGTAAAATACATTGATGATATTGAAATCTTTTACAAAATCCTTGAAAAACATGATAATGATAAAATTCTCTTTGGAACCGATGCTCCATGGTCTTCACAGAAAGAGGAAGTAGAAAAATTTAAAAATTTAAAAATTGAAGATTCTTTTAAAAATAAAATCCTATATGAAAATGCCTTTACCCTATTAAATAATGGCTGATTACAAAAATTACTTATTAAAAAGATTTAAATGGGTAAGTAAAATCTATGACCTACTTTGTGCACCGACAAAAAACATAAGAAAAGCGCCTCTTAAACTTCTTCCAATCAAAAAATCAACAAAAATTCTTGAAGTTGGAACAGGAACAGGAAATATCTCAATTGAATTAAGTAAACATTCTCAACTTGTTTTTGCAGGAGATATATC
>QMOP01000185.1 GCA_003650255.1 Caldisericota bacterium | reverse complement strand
TAAAATTACAGCCTTTTTTTCACCTCTTTTGTCAATTACATACTGAGTTGAAATTTTCCCCATCCTTTCCTCCATTTTCTTTTAATTATATCACAAAAAATTAGAATTGCCAATTTTTTATTTCTTTCTCAACAACTCTACCAACTCTGGTTTCAATTTCAAAGCCATATTAAAATTCTTCTGCGCCAAAGAAGGGTTATTTTTTGCCAGATATATTTCTCCCAAAAGAAAATAAGCATCAGCATAATTTTTATTAAATTTTATTAAATTCTTACATATTTTTTCTGCTTTTTCAAAATTTTTATTTTTAAAATATGCTGTTGCTAAGGATAGATCTAAAAGAGGAAATTTTTTTGTTTTCCTTTTTCCTTCTGAAAGAATTTTTATTGCTTCAATAGTTTTATTAAGATTCAGATAAAGATTTCCTAAATTGTTATAACCAACAGCATCATCTGGTTTAAGGCTTATTATTTTCTTTAAAGTAATTTCTGCTTCTTTCCATTTTCCCTTTCTCTGAAAAACCTCAGCAAGATTTGTAAGAATATTTATATCTTTAGGACTTAATTTTAATCCTTTTTTCAAAAATTCTTCTGCTTTATTTAATTCATTTGTTTTTAAATAAAGCATCCCCACAAGATTATAAAACTCACTGGTGGGTTTATTGTTTTTAAGATAAAGATTCAACTCGTTCCAAACTTGATAGAACCGATTCTTCTTTAAATATAAAGTAGCAAGAGTCAAACTATCCAGAGGTTTTTTAAGATACCGATTTATAGAAACACCATATCTACTTATCTCTTTATCCACACTACTTGATATCGCAGTATACAATTCCTTTGCACCAGAAAACTCTAAAATAGGCAGGTTATCAGTATGAAAAGAACCTTTCCCAGCAAATCTTTTGAGTTCCTTCTTTCCCATAAGAAAAAGAGCAAGAAAATCATCAAAATCTTTTATCCCAAAAGGAGAAAGAGATTTTTTCTGTTTTTCAAAGAGTTTTTCTATGTTTGGAGAGATAAGGTTTATTTTTTTCAAAGAACAAATAAAAAAATTACCTTCTCCAAATAGATATACATAAGGAAATACATTTATTAAGTTGCGAATAACAAGTTTATAGGAAAAAGGAGAAATCCTGTAGGTATGTAACCACTGAAGAAGCACACCATCATCTTTAAGATGTTCTTTCAATACTTCAAAATGTTCTTTTGTAAAAAGCAAAGCTTCTCCCCTCATCCAGATATTGGAAGGTTCAGAAATTATCACATCAAACTTCTTTTTACTTTTTCTTAAATAACCCCGTATATCGTCAATCACGATTTTTGTTCTTTTATCTTCTAAGCAATTATTATTCCATTTATTAAAAAATTTGCATGCTTCCAGCATCACTGGCTCAATTTCACAGCATACAATCTCTTTCAAAGGATATTTTTGAACCTCCCCCAGAGTAATACCAGAAGCAAGCCCAACAACCAAGCAATCTTTCGCATCAGGTTTTAAAATCAGAGGAATATGAGCAGTAAGGACTTGAGTATCCATATCATTTCCAGTAGAAGCATCAGGTTTACCATCAATGGTTAAAGAAAGTACTCCAGCAATATCTTTTACTGCTACAGTAAAAATTTTCCCCTCTTTATAGTAAAGAATTTTTACTTCTTTTTTTAGTTTCTTTTTAATCTCCCTTTTTCTTGTCTGTTTTGGAATCATACTTACATCCCTAAATATTCCCATAGTTATAATTTTTTTATCCCATTGAGGAAAGAAAGATAAAGTAAGAACAAAGTAGATTGAAGCAATAGAGAAAGAGAGAAGTTTCTTAGGTAGAGCATAAAACAGTCCCACCACTAAATTTAAGAAAGTGGCAATAATTATTGATTTTTGAATCCCAATTTCAGGAATTAAAAATAATGAAGTTAAAATCGCACCAAGAATACAACCTAAAGTATTAGAAGCATAAACATTGCCAATAGAACTTCCAACACCTCTATTATTTTTATGATAAATCTTTATAGCCAAAGGAAAAGCAAAACCCATCAAAGTTGTAGGAATAAGCATTGGAATAAGGGTGAGGAGAAATTGAGAGATTTGAAAAATAGTGAAATTTGAAGAGAAATTTCTATAAAAAGAGATAAAAAGGAAAGGCAGAAAACCAAATACATGTAAAAGAAATAAAGATGTTATTCCGATACCTATTTGAGAAATCCCAAAAAATTTGGGAGTAAGAAGATTTTGAGGCAAAAGAGAAAAAATGATGCTTCCTATAGCAATTCCTGTTAGAAAAGCACAGAGCATTAAAGTAAAAGCATAGGTTGTAGAACCAATTATCATAGAGAGAGTTCTCATCCAGCAAACTTCATAAGTAAAAGAAGCAAAACCTATAAGGAAAACCGAAGGTAAAATTGAATTTAATTTGACAAAAGAACCTATTTGTCTTATAATTAAATTGATGAGATTAAATGAAAAACAACGAAACAGTTTAGCAAAAGTATTGTATGATTTTGCAAAATATACATTTGCAGGACTTGTATTAGCACAGATAATAGCAGCAGAAAAATTTAGATTTTGGATTTTGATTCTTGGAATAATCTCCGTAGTAGTATTGATTTTTAGTGGATTAATATTAGAAGGGGGAGAAGTAGAAAAATGACAGGACTTGGAATACTTTTCGGAGTTATAACAATCTTTGCTCTCATTATAGGAATAGTTGTTATTCTTCAAGATAGGCGTGAGAGGCGTCTTAGAGCGAAAAAGCCATAATATTAAACATCCAATTATCACATTTATTATGCCAGCTATACACAGAGTTAATTTTATTCCTAAAAACCTAATAAAAAAATATCCAGTCAAAACCGTTCCAACAACCCCACCCCATGTATTTAAAGAATAAAAAAGACCAACATTTTTATGTAAATCAGAAGAAAAGATTGATAAATATGATTTAACAATAACAGGAAATGTCCCGCCCATAAGAAAAGATGCAATAAATACATAAC
>QMOP01000184.1 GCA_003650255.1 Caldisericota bacterium | reverse complement strand
TTATTGAAGTATCCTGATATTCATCAACAAAAATGTAATCGTATTTTTCTTGCAAATTAAAAAGAATATCTCTTCTGTCTTTTAGAATTTTATAAGTAAAAAGAAGGAGAGATGAAAAATCAAAAGCATTCTCTTTCTTCAAAGAGTTTTCATAATTGTAATAAAGATAATACAGAAACTTATCCTTTTCACTTTCTAATTCCATATCATCATATCCTACTCCTCTCTGTCTTAACCTTACTATTGCAGTATAGGCATTGCTTAAAATCTCATCAATAGTATTAGTTGTTTCAAAATCAGGAATCTTTACTTCACTCTTCAATAAATCTTGAGAAACTTTATAGAAAAGGACTTTTGATTCTGCCTCGTCAAGAATTTTAAAATCAGGTTTTAATCCTATCTCTATTGCATTTTCTCTTAAGATTCTGGAACAGAATGAATCAATTGTAAAAATGGAAAGATTATATCTAATTGTATCAGTAAGAGTTCCTTTTTCTTTAAATCTTCTTAAAACCCTTTCCCTTATCTCCTTTGTTGCCATCCTTGAAAATGTTAAAGCAAGAACCTTTTCAACTCCCCTCTCACCATAATTCTTGATAACCATATCAAGTGCCTTTTCATAACAATCAATTAAACTCTTTGTTTTACCCGTTCCAGCACCAGCCCTCACAACTACTCTTCCTCTTATATCAATCATCTTCTTTTTTGTAAGGACATATAAACTTATAATCGCACCCAAAACATTTCCCGGCTTTTTCCATTTCAATTATCCCTTCCTCTATGTTTTTCAAAATCGGAAGTATCTTTATCTTCACAAGTTCAATTATTCTTTTTTTTGTCTCTGAATCAACTTCAATTTCAACCCTCTCAACTCTGTCTTCTAAAAAATATATTATTTCAAAACCCCTGACCTTTTCCTTTCTTAAAGCAAGAAAATAAAGTGGAAACTGAACATCAAATTCCTTAAATTTACTCTCCGAAACTCTATTTCTGAATTGAACTTCTGTCCAAACCTTTCGGCTCTTTTCTTTCTTTGCTGTCTTATAATCAATTATTTTTATCCCATCTTTGAATTTATCAATCCTGTCAATTCTTACATTAAAATCATAACCCATATATGAAAACTGAATACTTTTCTCAATATCAATAACATCAAAATCCTTCATAGATTCTATATAACTTAAAAATTCACTTTCCAACATTTTTCCATAATGATTCTTCTCCCATTCAGTAAGATAATAAAGGGAATCAAGTTCCTCTTTTAATCTCCTGTTTATTAAATCAGTAACATCCTTTCCAAATGGCGACTTTTTAAAACGGGAATGGATTTCTCCCAAAATTTTATGAACTATTACACCTCTTTCTTGAGCAAATGTAGGAGGAAGTTTTATTTTAAGTATCTCAGAAAAATAAAATTTAAATGGACATCTTCTGTAACTATCAATGTTTGAATATGTAAACCGAAAGTTTTGAGGAAGTTTAAATCCTTTTATAAGTTGAGTATTTCTTTCTCCGCCTTTAGAAATAAAATATTTTAGTTCTTCCTCATCAATAATGTCCTCCTTTTTCTTTGGAAGAAACACATACGGATGTGAGAAGGAATCCTTAATCTTTATATCTTCAAGATAAATGGAAGGTGATGTTTCATTATTTTCAACATAGGATATAAAAACTTTTCTATCGGCTCTTGATATTGCCTTCTTGAAAATATTTCTCTCTTCCTCAAGATGCTCACTCAGTTCACAGTATGGAGTAAAACATATCTTTTTTCTCTCATCCTCTTTAAAATATGGAAAAGTATCAAGTTGATATTCTCTCGGAAAAATCCCTTCATTACATCCCATTATAAAAACATAATCAAAACCCCTCCTTTCTACCTCATGAACTGTCATAAGATTAACACAACCTTTAAACTCACCAAGTGGCAGTTCCCTTCCATAATATTCAACAACATCACTTATTTCAGTAAGAAAATCTCTAAAACTTGCATCAGGGAAAATTTCAATGAAACTTTCAACAATTTTGAAAAAAGATGAAAATATTAAAGAGATATTTATATCCTGAACTGCTTTATCAAAAAAACCACTAACTTTAAAAGCATCATACACTATCTCAAACACCCCTTTCTCCTTTTTAACCTTATCATAAATTTCATCAAGAAGTTTTATCCTTTTTTTATCATCATTATCTCCAAAATCTTTTAAATATTTGAAAAAAGTTATCTTTTTCTTTTTTGCTTCAAGAAATTTATAATTAAGAGAGGAGTCATAAAAAGAAGGAACAGAGAATCCTTTTAGAAGAAGTGTTGAATTTTCTCTTTCTTCGGGAATTATTGTAAGAAGAAATGAAATGAAATTTGAAACAACAGCTTCTCTTAGAATGGGAATGCCTGCTTTTATCTGTAATGGAATATTGTATAGTTTTGATAACTCCTCAATAAATTTTACTCTCACATCAACATCCCTTACAATAACAGCAATATTTTCAGGTGAAACTCCACTTCTTAAAAGTTTTCTTATGCTTCTTAAAACCCACATAACCTCAAGGTATTCATCCTGATGCGTTGAAATTTCAATTTCAACACCATTTTCCTTTTTCTCAAAATTTATCCTTTCAAATTTAACTTCACTAAAATAATCAATTGCTTTTTTTCCAACTCCACCTCTAAAAAGATAAATACCTCCCTCTGGATTAAAGGTAAGATATGCTACTGAAACATTTTTTAAAATAATTTTTAAAAATCTTAATGAGTTTTCATCAAGATTCTCTATCTCATCAACAAACAAATACTTAATACCAAGATTATCAAGCACCTCCTTTTTCTCTAATATTTTTATTCCATATATCACAAGGTCCCTGAAATCAAGCCAGTTTCTCTTATATAAAAACTCCTGATATTTATGAAAAATCTCTCCAACATCAGGATAAATCTCCTTCAATGGTTTTTTATCTTCTTTTAAAAAATTCAACTTATAAAAATCAATTGATGAAGC
>QMOP01000183.1 GCA_003650255.1 Caldisericota bacterium | reverse complement strand
GAAAAATATCAGGAACTGGAATATTATGTTTTTTCAAGAAACTAACTAAATCACTTTTTCTGACCCTCCTGTGTCCTCCAGGAGTTGTGAATGCATTTAACTCACCCTTATCAATCCACTTCGCAACAGTTGAAGGATAAACATCAAGAATCTTAGCAATATCAAAAGTAGTAAATGTCTTTTCACTCATCATACTTACTATGCTTATTTTACTAATTTTACTAATTTTGTCAAGTATTTTATTAAAAGAAAATTAAAGGAGAGGCAAAGAATGGTTTTAATCTTTCTTTTTTAATCTGCTTTTTACTGCAATAAATAGTTGCTCAAATATGTCATCAAGTGTATACTTATAATCCCAATCAGGATAATCTCTCTTAAATTTAGAAACATCACTAATCCACCATATATGGTCTCCAATTCTATTTTTTTCAACATAACTTACATTCATCTTTTTTCCTGTAATCTCCTCACATTTTTTTATTGCCTCCAAAACAGAACAGTTTGAAAATCTACTACCTCCAGCATTATAAACCTCACCACATCTTGGATTATTGTAAAAATGCCAGAACATATTAACCAAATCCCAGCTATGAATATTATCTCTAACCTGTTTCCCTTTATAACCAAATATAGTATAATTTTCTCCTGTTATAGCGCATTTCATAAGATATGCTAAGAAACCATGTAACATTGCTCCTGAATGTTTCGGTCCTGTCAGACACCCTCCTCTGAAACATACCGTCTTCATCCCAAAATATCTTCCATACTCCTGAACTAAAATATCAGATGCAACTTTACTTGCTCCAAATAAACTATGAAGACAGTAATCTATACTCATTGACTCATCTATACCGTTATAGTATCGGTGGGACTCTTCAACTTCCCATCTCGTTTCAAGTTCTACAAGGGGAAGTTTATTTGGATTATCTCCATACACTTTATTGGTAGAGGTAAAAATAAAAACCGCATTTGGACAATATTTCCTTGTAAGTTCCAAAAGATTTAAAGTGCCATTGGCATTTATAGTAAAATCTGTAAAGGGTTCCTTTGCTGCCCAATCATGAGATGGCTGTGCTGCTGTGTGGATAATAACTTTAATATCATCATTATACTCCTTAAAAATTTTTTCAAGTTCAACATAATCTCTTATATCAATATTATGATGCTGATAATTCTTCAAATCTCTTTTTAAATTCTCTAAATTCCAGGAAGTTGAGGCCTCTTTTCCAAAAAAATAACTTCTCATATCATTATCAATACCTACTATAAAAAAACCTTTATCATGAAAGAAATAAGAACTTTCAGAACCAATTAAACCACAAGAGCCTGTAATAATAGATACTTTCATTTTTGAAAAATTACAATTTCATTATCAATAAAAACTCTATGCCACAATTCTAACATTAAAAGTGCCCAGAGACAATAACCATAATCGGCTCTTCCCTCTATATGGTCATAGACAAATTGTCTTAATCTATTTCCATCAAAATATCCTCTTTTTAATGCTTTTTCTGATAAAATAATCTCTTTTAAAAAACCCTTCCATTCACCCCTAAACCATTTTCCCAGAGGGATGCTGAATCCCTGTTTTCTTCTATGTAAAATCTCTTCTGGAAAATAATCCTTAAATGTCTCTTTCAAGATAAACTTACTTGTAATTCCTTTCAGTTTCCACTTACTTGGAAGTGTTGAAGTAAATTCAATTAAATACTGGTCAAGAAATGGAGACCTTGCTTCAAGAGAATTTGCCATTGTTGCAATATCCATTTTAATAAGCAAATCTTCTGGAAGATATGCCAAGATATCAGTATAAAGAGCTTTATCTATTAAATCTATTGCAGGTACGTGGTTGAACAGATTTTCAAGATAAAAATAAGCATCGTCTCCTTTAAAAATACTCTTCATTTTTCCTGAATAAACATAATTTTTTAATTTGTTAGTAAAATATGCATGCCATACAATATTCCTTCTTGCAGGTTTTTCTTTTAATGGCTCAATAAACCTATGCACATACCTTGGGGATTTCTTAGCATAGATTGACTCATTCATTGGAATTTTTTTCATAAAAAACTCTATAAATTTCTCTGGAATAATTTTAAAAACAGGCGAGACAAATTGTGAAATTTTTAATGCTTTATACCTTAAATAACCTGCAAAATTTTCATCCCCCCCATCACCATTCAAAGCAACTTTAACATATTTTCTTGTCATTTTAGCAACATAATAACTTGGAAGAGCAGAAGAATCAGCATAAGGTTGGTCATAAAACCATACAATTTTGGATAGTATATTGACATATTTTGGCTCTACAATAAACTCATGATGATCAGTGTGGAATCTTTTAGCGATAATTCTGGCATATTTTAATTCTGAAAACTCTTCCTCTTTAAAACCAATAGAAAATGTTTTAACTGGCTTATTTGATAATTCACTCATCAATCCAACAATAATGGAAGAATCATGTCCTCCTGATAAAAATGCTCCAAGAGGAACATCTGCTATTAAACGAAGTTTTGTTGCTTCTTTAAGTAATTCCCTTATCCTCTGTTTTGATTCTTCAAAACTTAAATCTGTCTTCTTCCGAAAATCTATATTCCAGTATCTTTCTATCTTTATCTTTCCCTCTTTATTTAAAATTAGATAACTTGCTGGTTCTAAACGATAAACCCCTTTCCAGATTGTCATTGGAGAAGGTATGTATTGATATGTTAAATAATAATGAATTGCTTTCAGATTTATTTCTTTTTTAAAATCAGGTAACACTAAAAATGATTTAATTTCTGATGAAAAATAAAAATTACCATTTAACCATGTATAATAAAGAGGTTTCTTACCAACCCTATCCCTTGCCAGAAATAACTGTTTCTTATTTTCATCCCATATTGCAAAAGCAAACATCCCTCTTAAATATTTAAGACAATCAATACCACATTCTTCATAAAGATGAACAACAACCTCTGTATCAGTTTTAGTATAAAATCTATGTCTTTTCTCT
>QMOP01000182.1 GCA_003650255.1 Caldisericota bacterium | reverse complement strand
GAAGGTGGTTTTGAAGTTATTAGTGTGAAAAAAGATTTTAATGGAATTGACAGGGTTGTTATTTCAAGATGTATCTCGTAGTTGAAGGAAGAAAAAAACTTAAAGGTAAAATTGAAATTTCGGGTTCAAAGAATGGAGCACTACCTGTTCTTATTGCATCTCTTCTTACTGATAAAGAGTGTTTTATTGAGAATGTTCCAGATATTCTTGATGTAAAGACAACAATTGAACTTTTACAGTTTCTTGGAAAGAATGTTGAGTTTAAAGATGGTAATGTTCTTATAAAAGGAGGAATAAAAAGGGCTTTTGCTCCTTATGATATTGTAAAGAAAATGAGAGCTTCAATCCTTGTTGCAGGGCCTGTTCTTGGAAGAAAAAAGAAAATTAAGGTTTCAATCCCTGGAGGATGTCTTATTGGACCAAGACCAATAAATTATCATATAGAAGGTTTTAAGAAACTTGGAGCAAAGGTTGAAATAAGAGGGGGAGATATAATTTTGTCTGCAAAAAATTTGAAAGGAACGAAGATACTGCTTGAATATCCAAGTGTCGGTGCAACAGAAAATTTGCTTCTTATTTCTTCTTCAATAGAAGGTGAAACTGTAATAGAGAATCCTGCAAATGAACCCGAAATTTCAATTTTAATAGAAGTTTTGAAGATGATGGGAGTAAAGATTGAAAAAGGAGTTTCATGTTTAAAAATTAAAGGAAGAAAAAATCTAAAAGGTTTTAAATATAAACTTCCTCCAGATAGAATTGAAGCAGGAACATATTTTATAATTTCAGCGCTTGCAGGTGAGAATATTTTAATCAAAAATTTTCCAGCACTTCATCTTGATTCTCTTATTGAAAAAATGAAAGAGGCAGGAGTTGATTTTTCAATTTCAGAAGAAAACTTGAGGGTAAATGGAAGAAAAAAATTGAAATCAGTTGATATAGAGGCAAATCCATATCCAGGATTTCCAACAGACCTTCAGCCATTATGGACAGTTTTTATGACAAAAGCAGCAGGAAAAAGTATAATTATTGATAATGTATTTCCAACAAGATTTTCTTATATTGATGAATTAAGAAGAATGGGAGCAGAAGTTGTTTTAAAGTCCTCTGGGTGTGAAGTAAAAAAATCAAATCTTGTAGGAGCAAGAGTAAGGGTTCCTGATTTAAGAGCAGGTGCAGCATTGTTGAGTGCAGCACTAATTGCAAAAGGAAGAACGATTTTAGAGGATTTCTATCACATTGAAAGAGGTTATGAAAATTTTATTGAAAAATTAAAAGGGATTGGAGCAAGAATATGGATAGAGTGAAAAAGGTTGTAGAAAAAATTGGTGAAAGGATAAGAAAGGAAGGTTTTAAGGCAGTTTTGTTTTATACAAAGAAGTTTGATGGGTTTATTCCAGAGAAGTTTGTTTATTCAAGAGATGATATGAAAAGGGCATATATGAAACTTGATAATGAGAAAAAGAATGTATTTAAGAGTGTCTATTCAAATATTTTAAAGTATCATGATGAACTTAAGAAAAGATATATAAGGAATGTAGATTTATTTTTAAGAGGAGTTAAAATAAGATTTAGATTCATTCCTCTAAAGAGTATTGGTATATATGTTCCTGGAGGAAATTATCCATATCCTTCAACTGTTTTTATGACAGCAATTCCTGCAAAGGTTTCAGGTGTAAGAGAAATTTATGTTGTAACTCCTCCAAAGAATCTTAAGAATGAAATTCTTTCTGCTTGTTATTTATCAGGTGTTAATGAACTTTATGCTATTGGAGGAGCACAAGGTATATTCTCATTGGCATTTGGAATAAAACCATTTAAAAAGGTGGATAAGATTGTTGGTCCTGGAAATATTTATGTTAATGAAGCAAAAAGACAGATTTTCGGAATAGTAGGCATAGATTCTCTTGCTGGACCAAGTGAGGTTGCAGTTCTTGTTTTGAAAAAAGTTAATTTTGAAATTTTAAAGGCAGAACTTCTTGCTCAACTTGAACATGGAAAAAACACAAAAGCAATTTTAGTTACAAATATAAGAAGTATTTATTTAAAAGTGAAAAAGGAAATAAAGAAGATTAATTGTTTTTATACAAAAAGTGTTGATAAAGCAGTAAATATTGTAAATGAAATAGCACCTGAACATCTCGTTGTAATAGGAGGTGGAAAGAAGTTATTAAAGAAGATTGAAAATGCAGGAGCAATTTTTGTTGGTGAAAATTCAGCAGTTCCTTTTGGCGACTATGTTGCAGGACCAAGTCATGTTCTTCCAACAGATGGAACTGCAAGGTTTTCATCGGGTCTCGCTTTATTTGACTTTTATAAGACACAGGCAATTATAGAATATACAAATAAAGGGTTTGAAAAGGATTATTTTCCTGCAATAAAGATGGCAGAGATTGAGGGAATGAACTGGCATAAGAAAGCAATTGAGATAAGGAGACAAAAAGGATGAAGAGGGAAATGCAGTTCCTTTCAAAAGGACGCTCATCCAGATATATATGGGGATGGCTTGCTCTGTTTTCGCGGAAAGGAAGGGCGGTTTTCCCCTCAGGGGACGTTCGCGAGAGTGGCTTACACTGTGTTAGAAAAGAGGGAAAGTGGTTTTCCCTTCGGGGGACGCTCACGTATGTGGTTCGCTCTACGTCCTGCGGTAGAATGCCCTATGTCCTCGGACGTAAAGCCCCCTCAGGAAAAACCACTTCCCTTATACTTTCGATTTATCGTTCTGTCGGACTGTGTGTCTCCTCGCTCGCAAAGCCCCTTCAGGGAAAACCGCCTACCATTTACTATTTGCTATTTACTATTTGCCTTAATCTAAAGGGGGAAATATGAAGAAGGTTTATCTTAAAAGAAAAACAAAGGAAACAGAAATTGAGATTAAACTTAATGTTGATGGTAAAGGGAAATACAGAATTGATATTCCAATTCCTTTTTTAAGACATATGCTTGAACTTTTCTCATTTCATTCAGGACTTGACATTAAATTAAAAGCAAAAGGAGATATTGATGTTGATTATCATCAT
>QMOP01000181.1 GCA_003650255.1 Caldisericota bacterium | reverse complement strand
AGTTTACTTTAGCACTTTTTCTTCTTTTTTCCTGTTCAAAGAGAGAAGTTGTTTTAAAGGTTGGAAGAAGGAAACTTACAAAAGAGGAGTTTAAGGAGAGGATGAGTCAAATTCCTGTCTATTATCAGGGATTTCTTGCAACTTCTGGTGGAAGAAGACAGTATCTTGAGGGAGTAATGAAAGAGTATATACTTCTTGAGATAGCAAGGAGAAGAGGTCTTGAGAAAAGACCTGATATAAAGAGAAGAATTCAGGAAGCAGTTGATAACATTCTTCTTGAAGAGATTATTGAGGATTTAAAACAGAAGGAACTTAAGGTAACAGAAGAGGAGATAAAGGATTATTATGAGAAAAATAAGGAACAGTTTCTTCATCCATTAAAAGTCAGAGCATCTCATATTTTGCTTCCAACAAGAAAGGAAGCAGAGGAGGTTCTCAAGAGATTAAAGGAAGGTGAGAGTTTTACAAAACTTGTAAAGGAATACTCAATAGATACTCTTACAGTTGATAAAGGAGGAGATTTGGGATACTTTTCAAGGGGTGAAATGGTTCCTGAATTTGAGAAGGCAGTTTTTTCTCTTAAAAATCTTGGTGATATTACAGGAATAATAAAAACACCCTTTGGATATCATATTGCAAAACTTACAGGAAGAAAAAAGGCAGAGTCAAAAACGCTTGAAGAGGCAAAGGAGGAGATAAGAAGAGTTTTAGTAGAGGAAAAACTTGAAAAACTTATTGATTTTTATAAGAAAAAGTTTCATGCATACATAAATTATGATATTGTTGATAAAATTTCCCCTCCATGGGAAACGAATAAAAAAGAGGAGGAGAAGGAAAAATGATTTATCTAATCATTTTTTTATTTTTAAATGCAAAGATTTTAAACAAAGTTGTTGCAACAGTTGATGGAGAGCCAATATTTTTGAGTGAACTTAATTCAAGAGCAAGACCTATAATTGAGGAGTACTCAAAAATTGTGAATCCTGAGGAACTTAAGAAGAAGGAAAAGGATATTAAAGAGGAGATTTTGAATCAGATGATTGAGGAAAAACTTCTGCTGCAGGAAGCAAAGAGAAAAGGAATAAGGGTTTCTGAAAGAGAAGTTGATGAGGGTATTGCTGAGATAAAGAGTAGATTTAAATCAGAAAAGGAGTATCAGGAGGAGTTAAAGAGGCAGGGATTAACTCCGTCAAAAATGAGGGAGAATATAAGAGAACAGTTGATGATTATAAAATTGATTGATATGGAGGTGAAAAGCAAGATTGAAAACCCCACTGATAAGGAGCTTGAAGAATTTTATAAGAACAATAAGGAGATGATGTGGGAACCTGAGAAGGTAAGAGTAAGACATATTTTTATAAAGGTGAGTTCAACTACTCCAAAAGAGGTTGCAAGAAAAAAGGCTATTAAGATTTTAAAACTTGCTAAGGAAGGAGAGGATTTTTCAGAACTTGCAAGGAAATATTCTGATGCACCTTCAAAAGTAAATGGTGGGGACCTCGGTTTTTTTGCAAGGGGAGAGATGACACCTGAATTTGAAAAGGTCGCTTTCTCTTTGAATGTTGGAGAGATAAGTGATATTGTTGAAACAGAAAATGGTTTTCATATCATAAAATGTATTGGAAAAAAGGCAAGGGAAAAGAGGAGTTTTGAAGATGTAAAGGAGGATTTAAGGAGTTATATTTTTAGGTTAAGATTTGAAGATTCATATAATAAGTATATAAGAAGATTAAGAGATAAGGCTGTTATAAAGATAAATGAAGATGCAATTGAATAAAGATGCAATTTCTTATAACTCTTGGAGATCCCGAAGGAATTTCACCTGAAATACTGTGTAAATTCTTAAAAAATTTTGATTTCTCAAATACCCCTATTCTTGTTGGAAGATTTAAATATTTAAAGGATTATATTGAGGATATAAGATATAAAATTACAAAAGATGTTGATGACATAAAGAATGGAGTTCTGAATATAATTGAACCTGAAGAGGAGAGTGATAATTCAGGAAAGGAGTCCTATCTGTTCTTAGAAAAGGCAGTTGAAATTTTAAAGATAACCAAAATAAAACATATTCTTACTCTTCCTGTCTCAAAAAGTAAAATTCTTGATGCAGGTTATAAATTTATAGGGCACACAGAATTTTTTAAAGAAAATTTTAATGTAAAAGAAGTTGTAATGATGTTTGTTTCAAAACCTCTTGTTGTTGCGGTTTACTCAACACATATTCCTTTAAGGAAAATAGTAGATATGCTTGATAGAGAAAGGATAAAAAGAAAGATTAAACTTTCAGTTGAAGCAACCTCAAAGTTAAAAAAAATTGATAAATTTGATGTTAGAGTTGGAGTTTGTGGATTGAACCCTCATGCAGGAGAGGATGGAAAGATTGGGATTGAAGAGAAAGATATAATTATCCCTTCTATTGAGGAATTAAGAGGTGAAGGGTATAACATTGAAGGACCTTTTTCAAGTGATGTAGTATTTCTGAAGGCACTTTCAAACAAGTATGATGTTGTATTCTCTTGGTATCATGACCAGGGACTTATTCCTGTAAAGATTATAAGTTCATATAGAAGTGTAAACTTAACATGGGGGCTTCCATTTGTAAGGACATCTCCACTTCATGGCCCTGCTTTTGATATAAAAAAAAGACAAAAAGCAACCGATACATCGCTCAGAGAGGCATACAGAGTCCTCATAAGTTTATGAGAGCAAAACTCGGTCAGAATTTTCTTAAATCAAGAGATATTGCAAAAAGAATAGTTGATTTACTTGAACTTAAAGAAAATGAGAAAGTTCTTGAAATAGGAGGAGGAAAGGGCATACTTACACAATTTCTTTTGAAAAAAGGAGCAAACGTTTTTGTTGTTGAAATTGATAAAAAACTTGTTCAGTATCTTAAAGAAAGATTTAAGGGTTCTAAAAATCTTGAAATAATAAACTGTGATATATTGAAACCTAATAAAAGATTGAAGGAAATTTTCTCCTCTAAAAATTTTAAGGTTATAGGAAATATCCCATTT
>QMOP01000180.1 GCA_003650255.1 Caldisericota bacterium | reverse complement strand
GTTAAAATTAAGCATTATGAAAAGATATGAGATTGGATTTATCGGGTTTGGAAATATGGCTGGTGCAATAGTAAAGCAGATAATTTCAAAAAAGATATTTAAACCGGAAAAGATTTCAATATTTGATATAAATGAATCTCAAAGAAGAAAGGCAAAAAGGATGAAAATAAATGTTTTAAAGAATAATCAGGAGGTTGTTGATAAGAGTAAAATTGTTGTTTTCAGTGTAAAACCGCAGGATATGGAATCTGTTTTAAAATCAATTAAGGAAAAAGGTAATCTCTTTATCTCAATATGTGCAGGAATAACAACAAAATTTATAAAAAAGTATCTTGGAAATGTACCTGTTATAAGGGTGATGCCAAATACACCATTTCTTGTTGGAGAGGGAGTTACTGGTTGCTATTTTAAGGGAGATAAAAAATATAAAAAGATTGCTGAAAAGATATTTGGAAGTGGAAGTAGTGTCTACTGGATTAAAGATGAAAAACTTCTTGATTCAATTACTGCTTTAAGTGGTTCAGGTCCTGCCTATGTCTTTTATTTTATTGAATCACTTGCTGAAGCAGGGAAAATCCTTGGGATAAAAAATTCTCTTGATATTGCAATAAAAACATTAAAAGGAAGTATAACTTTGATTGAGAAAACAAAGGAGAAACCTGAAGTTTTGAGAAAAAAAGTTACTTCAAAAGGTGGAACAACTGAAAGGGCAGTATCTATTTTTGAAAAAAGAGGATTTAAAAATATAATTATTGAAGCATTGAAAGAGGCAAGAAAAAGATCAAAAGAACTTTCAAAGTAAGGAGGTGGTATGCTTACTCTGATTGGATACCTCATAAACAGTATCCTTGCTATTATTTTTATTCTTCTAATTCTTCATTTTATCACACTTAAAACAGGAAAAAGGAGTGAAGAGATTCCAGCAGGTTTAATTGCAAGGGATATTGCAGAGATTGTAAATTCAAAGACAAAAAAGATTATTCCTCAGGAAAATGAGGCAAATCTTACCCTTACATCAATAATAATAGTTGTAATTTTATTTTTTATTGTTAAAGCAATTTTCCTGTAATGAGACACTTTTATTTCAAGAAGGATACTCTATATGTTCTTGACCAGAGATTTTTACCTCATAAAGAGATATGGGTTAAATGTAAAAATTATAGAGATGTTGCAGATATTATAAAAAAGATGGTTGTAAGGGGTGCACCTTTAATTGGAGTTGTTGCAGGATATGGAGTTTATCTTGGAGCAAAAGAGGGAAAATTTTATCAAGCATATAAAGAGTTAAAAAACACAAGACCAACTGCAAAAAATCTCTTTTTTGCTCTTGAAAGGATGAGAAAGGTTTATGAAGAAAAAAAAGACGTTTTATCTGTTTTAAAAGAAGCAAAAAAGATAGAAGAAGAGGATAGAATACTCTGCAATAAAATTGGAGAGTTTGGTGAAAAACTTATAAAGAAAAATTTTAAAGTCCTTACTCACTGTAATGCTGGTAGTCTTGCAACAGCAGGAATTGGAACTGCACTTGGAGTAATAAGAAAAGCAAAAAAGAAAATAAAAATGGTGTGGGTGGATGAAACAAGACCCTATCTACAGGGAAGTCGTTTAACAGCATGGGAGTTAGAGAAAGAAAAAATTCCGTATAAAATTATATGTGATAATATGGCAGGATTCCTTATGAGAAAAGGAGAGGTTGACTGTGTAATTGTTGGTGCTGATAGGATTGCAAGAAATGGTGATACAGCAAATAAAATAGGAACATACTCTTTAAGTGTTCTTGCAAAATATCATAAAATTCCATTTTATGTTGCTGCTCCATATTCAACTTTTGACCTTAAATTAAAGGATGGTTCTGAAATACCAATTGAAGAAAGAAGTGAAAAAGAAGTTAAAGAGATTCAGGGTAAAAAAATTACACCTATAAAAGCAAAAGTATTTAATCCAGCATTTGATGTAACACCACACAATTTAATCACGGCAATTATTACAGAAAAAGGTATAATAAGAAATCCTGATAAAAGTAAAATTTGTAAGTTTTATAAGAAAATGGCAAAATGAAGTATAAAGTTAATTTGCCAAAAACTGAATTTTCAATGAAAGCAAACTTAAAGCAAAAAGAGCCAAATATAATAAAATTCTGGGAGAAAATAAAAATATATGAGAGGTTACAGAAAAAGAATGAAAACAAACCCGTATTTATGCTCCATGACGGACCACCTTATGCAAATGGAAGAATACATCTTGGACATGTATTAAACAAAATCCTCAAAGATATAATTGTAAAGTTCATGAATATAAGTGGGAAAAGGGCTCCGTTTGTTCCTGGATGGGATTGCCATGGACTTCCAATTGAGTATCAACTTTTAAAAGAACTTGGAAAAAGAAAGGAGGAGGTTGATAGAGTTGAATTCAGAAAAAAGGCAAAGGATTTTGCACTAAAGTTTGTAAAGATTCAGAGAGATGAATTTAAAAGGCTTGGAATCTTTGGCGACTGGGAAAATCCATATTTAACACTTGACCCAAAATATGAAGCAACACAGTTAAGGATATTTTCTGAAATTGTAAAAAAGGGACATGTTTATCAGGGTAAAAAACCTGTATTCTGGTGTATTGATTGTGAAACATCACTTGCAGAAGCAGAAATTGAATATAAAGAGAAGGAATCTCCTTCAATATTTGTAAAATTCCAATCAAAAGATGAGGACTATGCAGTATGTATCTGGACAACAACTCCATGGACACTTCCAGCAAACCTTGCACTTGCATTTAAAGCAGAAGAAAAATACATCATTGTTGAGACGGATTTTGGAAAACTTCTTTTTGCTGAAAAAAGAGAAGAGGAACTTAAAAAGATATTTAATTCAAAAAAATGGAATAGAATTATAACCCATTCGGGGAGTTATTTTGCAGGGAAAATTTTTATAAACCCATTAACAGGAAGAGAATCTATTGGTATTTATGCTGATTTTGTGAGTATGGAAGAAGGAACAGGTATTGTTCATATTGCTCCTGGACATGGTGAGG
>QMOP01000179.1 GCA_003650255.1 Caldisericota bacterium | reverse complement strand
ATTCATTGGTTGTACCGGATTTGAATAAAAAACTCAATCTCATAATAAGGGAGATTGATGAATTTATTTCAAAATTTGAGGAAAGGAAAAAGGATATTAAAAAACTTAAAGAGTTACAGAGTAAAGAGTATGAAGTTCTTCAGGAAATTCAAAAAGAAATCGGAAAAAGAAAACCTGAAATGAAGTCATTAAATCCTCTCAAAATAAAAGAAATTCAAAAAATATTGAATACTGAAGTTGTTCTTGACTATCTTCTTACTTACAAATCTTTAATCATCTTTTACATTACAAAAAATGACTTTGATTTTATTCAGATAAACAAAAAAGAGGAGTTTTTTAAAGAAATTCATTCCTTGCTTCTTGAGACACTTTCATCACCAAATCAAAAAGGTATTAGATGGTATTTAAGTGAAATATCAAAATATTTCATTCCTGAGAAACTGAAGAGAAAATTAAAAGATAACTCTACTCTGATTATAATCCCGTTTTCCTTTCTTCACCATTTTCCATTTTCCCTTTTAACGATAGAAAATAATACTCATCTATGTATGAGATATCCATTATTTTATATGGACAATATCCAACAAATAAGAAAGTCTGAAAAGTTTAAAATTGATAACATTTTGATAGTTTCAGATCCAAAAAATGACCTTCCCTATTCAAAAGAAGAAGCAAGAAAAATATCCTCTATTTTTAAAAAGAAAAAGTTACTTTCAGGAAAAAATGCCAGAAAAGAAAAAATTTTGTCGATTCTTGATAAATATAAAAACTTCCACTATGCAGGCCATATTGTATCGGAGATAAATAAACCATTCTCAACATACCTTTTACTTTCAAACGGGATATTGAGAACAGAAGAAATTATGAATCTTGATTTGAAACTTCAACTTGTTTTTCTGAATGGATGTAAAAGTGGAAAAGGCAGATTATTACCAGGAGACGAAATAAACTCCCTTCCCCGTGCTTTTCATTTCTCAGGTGCAAAGGAGATTATAGTAAATTTATGGGAAATAAGTGACTCACTCACTCCAGAACTTACATCCTCTTTTTACAAGAATCTAAAAAATGAGCTTTCAACTGAAAAATCTCTGCAGAAAGTTCAGAAAGATGCAATTAAGAATAAACTTTCTCCATTTTACTGGGCAGGTTTTAAGATAATAAAGTGAAAGATTTATTCACCAGTTAACATGTATTCTTCAAATTTTATTCCTTTTCTTTTTAATTCCTCTTTCCAGAGTTGAAGTGCTTTCTTCATTTTTACTTCAGAAAGTTTTACATACTTTGATTTTGGGGGTTGAAAAAGGTCAACCACTGTTTTATACCACATATAAGCATTTTTTATACTTGATTCATTCATCTTCCATCTAAACTCCTCCTCTATCAACATCTTCTCATCCTCATATTCAATTTTATCAATTTTCCCTTTTCTAAATTTTTCTTCAAGTTTTTCAAGTTTCTTTTTTCTTTCTTCTTCAAGATAATTTTTTTTCAGTTCTGGGTTAAAATGCCACCTCCAGTATTTTTCCCCCATTAAATAAGCACTTCTTGCTCTTAATATAACATCAATATAAACAACAATTAAAACAAGAAGGTATACTATAATAACTGTTATTCCTATTTTTAAAACTTTCTTATTTTTCATATTTTTAAACATATCGCAAAATGCGATACCACTTCATGGATAAATTCCTCTTAATCTTACTGCTTCTGCTACACGGGATACAGCAAGAATATAGGCAGATGTTCTTAAACTACATTTTTCTTTTTTGCTTATGTTTAAAACTTCATTAAAACTTTTTCTCATAACCAAGGAAAGTTTCCTGTAAATATCCCTTTTCTCCCAGAAGTGTTCCTGCAAATCCTGAACCCATTCAAAATAACTTACAGTAACTCCGCCTGCATTTGCTAAGATATCCGGAACTACTGTTATACCCTTTTCTTCAAAAATTTTATCTGCATCAGGTGTTGTTGGTCCATTTGCTGCTTCAACAATAAATTTTGTTTTTATTTTTTGAGCATTCTCTGAAGTTATTTGATTTTCAATTGCAGCAGGAACAAGAATATCAACACTAAGAGAAAATAGTTCCTCATTTGCTTTTCTGTAATCTTCAATAAAATCTCCTTCTTTAAACCCTTTTATGTGATGAAATCTATTTCCTTTTGTGTGCTTTATGAGTTTGTCAATATTTATTCCCTTTTTATTAAAAACTCCTCCGGATATGTCTGTTATTCCGACAATTTTATATCCTGCTTTATAAAGAAATCTGCAAAGATTGCTTCCAACATTTCCAAATCCCTGCACAGCAATTTTCAGTTTTTCCGGTTTTCCGAGTTTAAACTTTCTGACAAGTTCATCAATTATATAGTAAACCCCAAGACCCGTTGCCTCTTTTCTTCCCTCTGAACCACCAATCTCAAGAGGTTTTCCAGTAACAACTCCAGGAGAAGAGTATCCCACATTCATTGAGTATGTATCCATTATCCATGCCATTATCTGTTCATTTGTATAAACATCAGGTGCTGGAATATCCTTTTCAGGCCCAATTATTATTCCTATCTCAGATGTGTATCTTCTTGTTAATCTTTCAATTTCACCTATACTCATCTCAAGAGGATTACAGACGACTCCTCCTTTTGCTCCACCATAAGGTATTCCAACAACAGCACATTTCCATGTCATCCACATTGCAAGTGCTTTAACTTCATCAAGTGTAACATCTGGATGGTATCTTATTCCACCTTTTGCAGGTCCTCTTTCAAGATTATGCTGAACTCTATAACCGGTGAAAACTTTAACTGATCCATCATCCATTCTAACAGGAATTGATACAATCAGGATTCTTTTACAGTGTCTTAATTTTTCGTGAATCCAGGGTTCAAGGTTTATTCTTTTTGCAACCTCATCAAGTTGTTTTAAAGCAATTTCCCATGGATTTTCTTTCATGCTTTTTTCAGTTCATCATCTGATACAGTTTCAAGATACCTTTTATAAAACTCTTCTTTTATATTTTTCTCAAATTCTTCAGGTGTTTTGGCATTTTCATATATTT
>QMOP01000178.1 GCA_003650255.1 Caldisericota bacterium | reverse complement strand
CCTTATCCTTTGCATTTACATTTTCATATTTAAAAAATCTATCCATATAATCAAGAAGATAAACCTTAAAACCTTTTGATTTCAAAATCTGAGAAATATATAGAAGTCCAAGAGGTTTAAGAAATGAATCAAAACAGGCGAAATCATAAACAGGCGGATTTACAAGAAGAATCCTCACCTATAAAAGAATCTCTCCTATCTCTTTCCAGTTATTAACCCTTCTTACTCCTGGAAAATCTCCCTTTTTTATATTCCATGGTTGATTAAGTAGAAAAACAAAAATTCCTTCCTTAGCAAACTCAACTGCAAACTCCCATCTATCTTCAATAAAATATGTAAGATTTATATTTTCTTTTCTCATAAAACCAACTTTTGTGTCAAGGTTTGCAATTATAAGTTTTTCATATTTTATTCCATAATTCTCAAGCCACTTCTTTGTTCCTTCAAGGGCTATTTCAGGTCTTGCTGTTATTATGTATATGGGATATTTTCTTTGCAACTCCTGAACAACCTCAACTGCTCCATCAATTGGTGGAAGATTCTCCCAAATATTATCCCTGAAAATTTCTTCCCAAATTCTATTTACTTCCTCAATACTTAAATCAAGAACCTCCTCAAAAAAATAATCTGTGATTTGAGAAACAGTATATCTTTTTCCATAAATCCTATATACATAATCAAGGAAAACATTTGCAGTATCAGTTAAAACTCCATCAATATCAATACCAATTCTTTTCATAACATTTAAATTATCTCTTTTTTTTGTTAAAATTTCAATATGGAGATAAAAGGAATAATCGGAGTAATTGGAGGAAGTTCCTGTAATAAAAGAATATGGAAAATTGCCTATGAACTTGGAAGAGAAATAGCAAAAAACGGTTATGCTCTATGTTGTGGTGGTCTTGGTGGAGTAATGGAAGCAGCAAGTAAAGGATGCTATGATGAAGGTGGAATTACAATAGGGATTTTACCCGGGAAAAGCAAAGAGGAAGCAAATCCTTATATAAAAATTCCAATTGTTACAGCAATGTCACATGCAAGGAATGCAATAATAACAAGAACGGCAGATATTTTAATAGCAGTTGATGGTAAATATGGAACACTTTCAGAAATTGCTCTTGGATTTTGTGTTGATAAAAAGATTATTGGAATTGAAGTAAAATTTGATATTCCTGGAATTATAAAGGTAAAAACGCCAGAAGAAGCCATCAGAGTTGCAAATAAAATCTTAAGGAAATGAGAATTTTAATTCAGAGAGTAAAAAAAGCAAAAGTAATAGATACAGAATCAAAAGAGGAAAGAGAAATAGGAAAGGGAGTAGTTGTTTTTCTTGGAATAAAAAAAGATGATAACGAAGAAAGAATTAAATGGTATGTGGATAAAATTTTAAATTTAAGAATATTTCCTGATGAAAATGGAAAATTCAATTATTCTGTAATTGATATAAAAGGAGAAATTCTTGTTGTATCGCAGTTTACACTTTATGGAGATGTAAGAAAAGGAAGAAGACCTGATTTTACAATGGCAGAGGGTTTTGACAGAGCAAAAAAATTTTATGAAAAATTCTTAAATACTTTAAAAGGGAATTATCAAAATGTAAAAAGTGGATTTTTTGGTAAATTAATGGATGTTGAACTCCTAAATTGGGGACCTGTAACAATTTTAATTGATGATTAGAATTCTTTTTACTATTTTCCTGATTCTTATCCTTTACTTCTTAAAAGCACCTTATTATGAATTAATAGAAAACAAAATCTTTTTTTATCACTATGATTTTATTGAATTGAAAATAAATCCTCCGATAAAAGAAAAAATTTATTTTTTCTTTACAAAAAAAGGAGAAATTGTAAAAGGAATTGGAAATAAACTTTTTTATGTTAATAAAGGAAATAAAATAAGGATTCCATGCCCATGGAATCTTCCTCAAGGAATATACACAATCAAGGCATTTTCTCCTTCAAAATCATTAAGAAATAATTTCTCTCTTACTCCTGTTATTGTTACTGAAAAAGAAAAAAGAAAAATGGAAAAAAATATTCTTGCAATAACATGGGAAAATAACAAACCCTTCTCTATTTTAAAAATTCCATCTCCATTTGGAGAAACTTATAACTGGAAAGGAATTGTAAATTGGGCAAAGTTCCTTGGAGCGAATACAATCTTTTTCCTTACAGGTCAAACATTTAACACTTATGATAAAGTTTGGCTACCGCAGAATATAAAGGCACTTCCCTTAATTGCAGAGGAATCTAAAAAAAATAATATTATGCTTGGAGCATGGGTTTCATGTTATTTAAGTTTTGGAGAAAATCAAAAATTTTATAAAAAAAGTTATTACTACTATCCAGAATCTGATGTTATAAAGGAAACAAGAGAGATATCAATTACTAATAGAAAAAAGATAATTGATATTGTAAAACTCCTTAAAAAAATTGAAAAAGTTAAAGGTGTTGATTTTATAGGTCTTGATTATATAAGACCTGCAAAAGGAGGATATGAACTTGTTGATGATTTTGTAAAGGATATGGAAATTGAAGTTCCAGAAGGTTTTTATAATTTGAATAAATTTGAAAGAATGAAGTGGCTTGGAAGAAAAATAAGAATAGAAAAGAACAAAAAAATTATTGATATGTGGAACTGGTACAGGGCAAGAAGAATGGCTCTTATAATAAAGGAAATAAAGGAAAGAATCAATTCTAAAAAACCATTATTTGCTTTTGTTTTGAGTTGGATGAGGGGGTGGGAGCACGGTCAGGATATGATTATGTTTAAGGATGCTGGAGTTGATTTTTTCAATTTAATGTTATATGAAGCAGATGAGGAGAGTTTTAAAAACCTTATTAAATCCCTAAAATCATATTTGAGAGAAAATCAGGTAAACTTAATTCTTGGAAATCAGATTGATTGGGCTGTCCACCAGTATAAGGAGCCAGGTCCAGTTCACTATTACAGAAGATTGAAATACGCATATGAAAATTTAAAAAATCTAAAAGTTGTAAATGGATTTTTTCTCCACGATTTATCCCGTGCTTTCTGGGGAAGAAAAGGTAATTATCACTACAATGAATGG
>QMOP01000177.1 GCA_003650255.1 Caldisericota bacterium | reverse complement strand
GAATCAATTATTCTTGCTCTTATATAATATGTTGTATTTCCTTTAAATGTGGTATTAAGATGTGTCCTTGCAACACCTTCATTTGTTTCCTCATCAAATATTATTTCTTCTTCAAAAAATGAAAGTAGAACCGTTTTATTTGTGAAATTTTTATCCTTCCCGATTTCAATATAATATAAGAGAGGCAGGTTTTCTTCATCATCAGTTTCAAAGTTGAAAGTAACAAGTGGTTTAAGATTATCAGAGTAAAGAATAATGTTTTTGTTTATTCCTTCAATATTCAGTTTTGAATCTTTTATTTTAAGTGTTGATGATGAGATATTTAAATTTTCATCAAATTTCACTTTAAAATAAAAAGAAACCTCTCCATCACTTAACTCTTCATCAGTTGAGAATGAAGATATACAATCAGTTATGTTTGGTTTATTGTTTGAGATTTTGTAAATATCTATTGTATCATTTCCTGTTATCGCTGCAGAGCTTACAAAAATAGCCACAGAGAATTTAACCCATTTTGTTCTATATTTATCGCTTCCTCCTATCAATGAAAAAGGAGCAAATATATTAACTGTTTTAGATGAGATGTTATATTCATATATTGAGTTTAAATTTGCTGGAAAAGAAATGGTCCAACCATCATTTGTTTGATTTGGTTTAGCAATTCCAACAGTATTCTGTTCTTTTAAAGTTGTTGTATCAGTATCATATGCGTATATTACTCTATCAAATTTTATTTTAGAGTATGGATTCTGTGAGAAGTTTCCCACTGCATTCTGGTCAACAAATAATGGAACCCCTGTGTCAGACCAGTCAATACCAATCTGGATTAAGGGAAGGATTCTGTTGTTTAAAAGAGATAAGCTTGAGAATCTTATTTCAAATTCAAGACCTGATGTTGAGGACTTAATCTTGAATTCTTTAAGGTCAGAATGGTAAGATGCTCCGGATTGGGTATCCTTTGGTGCATCATAGAAAATGAAATTGTTATTTATTATAGCGTTATTTACAGAAAAAAGGCTAAATATAAACAGTGTCCATAACATAACCCATAGAATTATATAAACAAATTTTAAACTTGACAACACAATTCTATTTTATATATTAGTGAAAAAATTAAGGAGGAGGTTATGAATAAGGAGGTTTTGATAAGGAGTTTGAAAAAGCATATTGAGAAACTTGATGAAATAAAGGAGGATATTGAGAGCATTAAAAGACAACTTCAGGGTTTAGTGGATGAACTTGAAGATGAAAGTAAGATTGGAATACCAGCAGAGTATGATTTTGGTGAGAGAGAGTATTCAAGAATAACAAAGGAAATATTGAAAATTTTAAAGAAGGATACAAAAGCAATTGAAGAGTTTAGTGAATATATTGTTTCACTACAGGAGGATTTTAGCAAAAAGGTTACTCCGGATGAGGAAAAGTTCAGCGAGGAATAGTATTTGAGTAGATTACTCCTTGACTTCCTCGGGTTTACAATTCTCACTCTAACATTTATATTTAATACATTTTCAGTAATAAAGAGTCCTCATCCAGAAAAATATTTTATCTATTATGCATTTATTGAAATACTCGGGTATCTCTTTTTTTCAATTTCTGGTGTAGCAATTGTTGGAGCACTCTCCTCCATCCTTATGATAATAATTCTTATCATAACAGGAAAAATATTTACATTGCTTGCTATAATCTTATATGTTGCGATAATTCTATTCTGTCTTTTTCTTGAAGAGAAAATTTATGAGAGAGAGGGGGAGAGAAAACTTGAAATAGAGAAAATTCAAGATAAAACATCAGATCTTAAAATAAAAATTGAAGAGTTGGAAGGTAAGATTCCCATACTTGAAAATTTAATCCTTAAGTATGGTAAACTTTCTGAGTTTTTGATAAGGATTGGGTCAACTTTCAATATTGAGGAAATAGCAAGAATAACAAGAGAATTTTTAAATGAGATTTATAAAGATTCTTTGGTAGAGATAACCCTTGATAGAAGTATTCCTTATATAAACTTTATTTTTGACTCAAGAACTCCGCTTCTCGTTGAGGATATAAGAAAGGATTTTAGATTTCAGGATATGAAAACGACTGATTTTGTATCTCTTATTTCTGCTCCGGTATTTAGAGAAAATGAAATATTTACCTGTATTGTTGTGAAGAGTAAAAATAGAAATTTTGATGTAAGGGATTTAAGATTCCTTGGATTTATTGCGACATTTGTATCTCTTTCGGTTTCAAACTTCTTCCTCTATGAGAAAACAAAGGAACTTGCAATACATGATTCTCTTACAGGTCTTTATACACATCTATATTTTATGGAGAGATTAAAGGAAGAATTAAATTTTGCAGGTTCTATTGGAGAAAATTTTACTTTTTTAATGATAGATATAGACAATTTTAAGAAATTCAACGATACTTATGGACATCAGAATGGAGATATTGTTTTAAAGAGAGTTGCAGAGAAATTGAAAAAACTTTTGAGGGAAACAGATATTGTTGGAAGATATGGAGGAGAGGAGTTTTCAGTTATTCTTCCTTTTACAGGGAAAAAGGATGGGGTTGAAATTGCTGAAAGGATAAGAAGAGGAATTGAAGAGGAGAGTTTTAATTTCAAAGGAGAAACTGTGCATGTAACTGTTACTATTGGTTGTTCATTCTTTCCGGAAGAAAAAACTTTAAATGAGATTGTAAGAAAGGCAGATATTGCGCTTTATAAAGGAAAAAGAGAAGGGAAAAACAGGGTGGTTTCATGTTAATTTTTCTTATAGTATTTTTTGCAATTCTTCCCTATGTAGTTTATATATTGAAGTTAAGAAAAGGGGAGAAGGAGTTTGAAGAGAGAAGGGAATCTCTATTATATGAGAAGGATGAAATAGGAAAGAGGTTTTTTGAGGTTGAAAATAAGTTTAATGAACTTGAAAATAAACTTCTTTTATATGAAAGAATCTATGAGATATCAAAAAGAATGCAGAAAATGACATCAATAAAAGAAATTGTTGATTCCTTCCTTGAAATGGTTATATTAGAGGCAGATTTTAAAAGGATGGCTTTTTTTGATTCAAAATTTGGTCTTATTC
>QMOP01000176.1 GCA_003650255.1 Caldisericota bacterium | reverse complement strand
GTATTTAATGTATATATATCCTTTTCATAAAAAATACTTTCTTTTAATTATTTAAAAACTACTTTTCCAAACCTCTCTGGATTCTGAAATATACCATAGGTTGGAGACCATGCAGTATATTCTCTATTTTTCAAAGAAACTTTACCATCACATCTACAGAAGTTCACCCGCCAGACATTTTCTTTCTGACGAATATTCTTTACCTTTGTGAAATTATTAAAAGGTATAGCCATCTCTACAATCCAATATTCATCCTTATCTTTTCGGTTATTAATTGTTCCTTTTACTTTGACTGCTGTAATTACTCCAGAGTTATACTTTTTTGCTTTTTTAACTTTGTAAGTTTTGGGGTCGGAAATTTTTCCATCCCAGATAGTATTTAAAGGATTTACCTCTATCTCAAGGTAATTCTTTCCATCTCCATCGTCATCAATGAAAACTTCTACAACTTCTTCCTTCCATAAGTCGTCATCTTTATTTTTCATTGTTGCCCAGATGTCAATATCGTAGCACTTAAACGCAATATAAAGATATTTATCATCATAGAGCATCTTTACATTAGTTTTATTGTAAGGTTTTTTGGCAGTTTTATAATCTACTAACCAGACACTTTTTGCTTTTCTCCATGATTTCTCACTCAGGTTACCATCAATTTTAATTTCATCTTTTGTTTTGTAGCAAGTATAGGCAGGAACCGTCTCCAGAAATCTATATTTCATTGTTCCTAAAAAATTCTCCTTGGTTGGGTTATTCCAGAGCCAACTTTGTAATACTCCATCATCAGTTACATCTGTTGACTGAAGTTGTAAACTTATTCCAGAAGAAATCCTTTCTGGAGTAAGACCAATTTTTTCTAAAGGAATAGAGAACTCTATTCTGTAACCAGTTTCTTTCCCTGATTTGTCCTTAACCATTTTAGAGGCAATTTCAATGCTGTTAAGGTCAAAATTTTCAGGTAGAGGAGTGGTTAATTCCTTAAGCCAGATAGTAACAGGAATAATTACAGGATAAGGGTCTGATTCTTCACCTATGTAAGAATGGATAGGACCAAAAGGAAAGAGCATAAAAGCATATTCATCTGAAGTTATTACTCCATTATTATCAATATCAAACATTATAATCTGGCTGTCACCATAATCAACAAGACCACATACAGGGTCTATTCTTCCTTGCTCCATCCCGAAAACAGAACTATCCTTTATATCAAGAAATCCATAGAAATACTTATCATCATACTTGAAATAAATACTTCCTCCATAACCTGTATATCCTCCATAATATCTGCTCAATATTCCAGCATAACCGGTCTTTTTACCTTTTCCTACATCAGGGCAGTAATTACTATCAACTTTCTTCCATTGCCTTCCAGCAATAGGCATAGGATATGTTAAATTTACAGGATATGCATCTTCCCAATCATCCATACATCCATCTATTTTTACTGGTTTTTCTGCTCTAACAATCAACCTGCAAGAAAGAGGTTTGGATAAAGTAGCAATTTTACCGGTGCTTTTATCTTTTAGTTCTGCAGTTACTCTGTACCTGTTATACTTTACCGGTTTCCGAGAAGCAATAATGAAAGATGTAGTAATAGTTTCTTTTCCTCGCATCTTTAAATTAATCACAGGTTTCTTGAAGGTTAAATCAGGACAAGATAAAGAAAGTTGATAATCAGCAGGTTTATCTTTTGGGTTAACGACACTCACTTCAATTTTGTTCCCTGGAGAAAAAGATTTTACCAGATAATTAATTTTTATTGGAGATTCCAGAAGGATATCATAAAGATATACTCTATCTATTACCCTTCCTCTGTTCTTCAATTCTGCTTTAATTTTATAGCCACCAGGTTTTGCGTCAAAAGGAACCTGAAGTGAGAAGTCCTGTGTAACTTGAGCAATTTTTTTTCCCTTTGCAGCACCAAGAGAAATGGATTTCTTTCTTGGATAGACCTCCCATCCTTCAGGTGGGATAATTTCCAGTTGTAAGTCATAAGATTTTTCATTAAGGTTGTTAACAGTAACATAGTAAAGTTTCTGTAATTCTCCTGCAGTTATTCTTCTAACAACTCTCCCTATGGTTTCATCTTTTTTATGTTTTGAGCCAATACTTAAATATATACCTTTCTCCTCAATATTTTTCTTTACTGGATGGTATTCTGGATAGGGTTTCTGCTTAATAACCTGGGAGAGAAGAAGTTTATCTATTCCTTCCAGAATAACAGGTGAATTAGAAAGAGTGAGAATTAATTTGCCATTTTTAGGATACAAAGTTTTTGAGTTCCAGGACATATCAGTTAAAGAGAGTTTTTTTGCTTTTGAATTAAGGGTTATCTGTTCGGGTATAGAGTTAACTGTCCAACAGGCAAGTTTTATCTCTTTTGTTAACCTATCTTTAAATGCTAAAACATATTTCCCCATACCTGCAGGAATTTCTCCATAATACTCAGAATTGCCTAATTTGTCTATAATTACTCCTACTGCAACATATCCAGGTGAAGGACGATGACTGCGGATAAACCCCCACGCAGAAGCCCTCCTTGTTTTCCATCCAGGGCTCCATCCCCGATTTGGTATAAATGGATAATCGCCAAAGGTAAATCTTTCAATACCGTTCTTCATTCCATAGAGCAATGCTCTTGGCCAGTATTTACCATTGCAAACCTCTGTATTTCCCCACCAGTCAGCCCATGTTATACCCTGTGCTGGCTCTCCGATAGGGGAGGGAATCATCTGAACACAGGTATGAGGTTTTTTATACCCGTATTTGTAAAAAATTTCAGGGAGTTTTTCACAAACACCAAAAGCCCAGAGGCCGTTTGGGTCTTCAGGAGGGCAGGGCAAACAACAGGATTCATAAAAAAAGATATCAAAATAATCAGAAAGACAGGTTTCAAATGCCTGACGAAGTATTAAAAGATTATGACCACCAAAAGCGGTCCATGTCCTTTCTTCTCCAGGCAATATTCTTTTTTCTATAATATATCCTCCTTTTTTATCCCTGCCGTTTTCTATAGTTCCTGTGCTTACTCCTTCTAATCGTCCAAACTCAAGTTCATCAGGAGCACTTCTACTTCC
>QMOP01000175.1 GCA_003650255.1 Caldisericota bacterium | reverse complement strand
CTGCAAAACTGCTCTTTGCGAATTTATAAGAAAATAATTGTCCTCTTTTTTCTTTACAATCCTTGATATATAGCAAGCCCTTGGAAGAATTGCATGAACTATTTTTGGATTTAAGTTTTTTAGAAGTTTCTTATATTCTGAGATAGATGTTCCTATTTCAAATACAGGAATATTGAGTTTGACAAATTCACTTTTAAGTGCCCCTTCTTTTTTTATAACAGCAACATTTATATCAAAAAAATCTTTAAGTTCTTTACATAGCAAAAGTAAATTTTTTTCTGCTCCTCCAATTCCAAGGGATGTAATGAAATAAAAAATATCTATACTTTTCATTATGATTAATTTTATACAATTTTTGAGATTAAAAAAAGTGCTTGACAATGTTACCATTTTGTATGTAAACATTTTAAGAGGGGAATTTGAGAAGGAGGTGAAAGGATGAGTTTAAAAGAAAGGGTTGAGAAAGTGATTGAGAAGATAAGGCCATCTTTACAGATGGATGGAGGAGACATTGAATTGGTTGATGTAAGTGAAGATGGAGTTGTGAAAGTTAAACTCACCGGTGCATGCAAGGGTTGTCCAATGAGTCAATTTACGCTTAAAATGGGAGTAGAGTCAATGTTGAAGAAAGAAATACCAGAGGTGAAAGAGGTTATTGGAATTTAGGGAGGAAAAATGAGAAGTTTGAAAGGGACAAAAACAGAGAGAAATCTTTTAACCGCTTTTGTAGGAGAATCACAGGCAAGAAACAGGTACACTTATTTTGCATCACAGGCAAGAAAGGAGGGTTATATTCAGATTTCAAACATCTTTCTTGAGACAGCGGAGAATGAAAAAGAGCATGCAAAGAGATTATTTAAGTTTTTAGAAGGAGGAGAGGTAGAAATCAGTGCATCCTTTCCAGCAGGTGTTATAGGTAATACAGCAGAAAATTTAAAAGCAGCAGCAAGAGGAGAAAATTTTGAGCATACAAAAATGTATCCTGAATTTGCCAGAATTGCTGAAGAGGAAGGTTTTTCTGAAATAGCAGATGTTTTCAGAGCAATTGCAGTTGCAGAGAAACAGCATGAGAAAAGATACAGAGGTTTACTTGAGAATATTGAAAAAGGAAGAGTCTTTAAGAGAGAAAAACCTGTTAAGTGGAAGTGTTCCAACTGCGGATATATTTATGAAGGAGAAGAGCCACCAGAGAAATGTCCTGCCTGTGACCATCCAAAGGGATATTATGAATTACTTGTAGAAAACTGGTAAAGAGGAAATGTTATGAAGAATGCTCTTATAATTGTTGATGTTCAGAATGATTTCTGTCCTGGTGGTGCTTTGCCTGTTCCAGAAGGTGATAAAATAGTTCCTGTTATAAATGGGATTTCAAAAAAGTTTTTTAAAGTTATAGCAACTCAGGATTGGCATCCAGAAAATCACATATCTTTTGCAAAAACACACAATAAGAATGTTGGTGAAGTTGTGGAGATAGATGGAGTTAAGCAAATTTTATGGCCTGTTCACTGTGTTGAAGGAAGCTCTGGTGCAAATTTTCATAAAGATTTAGACCTTTCAAATGTTGATTTGATTTTAAGAAAAGGGAGAAATCCTTTAATTGATTCCTATTCTGCATTTTTTGAAAATGATAAAAAAACAGAGACAGGTCTTCATTATTATTTAAAGGGACTTGGAATAAATGATGTGTATATTTGTGGACTTGCACTTGATTATTGTGTTTATTATACTGCTATGGATAGTGTAAAACTTGGATTTAATACTTATGTTATTCTTGATGCAACAAAAGGAGTTGATGTTCCAGAAGGAAATATTGAGAAAGCAACCTCTCATATGGAGAAGGAAGGGATTAGGTTAATAAAAAGTTCAGACCTGAGGAAATAAATTCATATTTTCCCATTTGCTCAAATGAGAAATATTTATGGAATCTGGTGTGATTTTGTATAATAGTAAGTGATGGCAAAAAAGATTTATAAAACTTCATTAGCACTTCTTACTGATTTCTATGAACTTACAATGGCTCAAGGTTATTATTTTTACCAGAAAAACAGATTTGCTATTTTTGAGGTATTTTTTAGAAAAAATCCATTTAATGGTGGATTTAATATTTTTGCAGGACTACAGACACTAGTTGAAATAATACTTGATTTAAGATTTAAAAAGGATGACATTGATTATCTTTCATCTTTGGGTGTTTTTAAGAAAGAGTTTCTTGATTATTTAAAGAAGTTTAAATTTACAGGTAATATTTATTCAGTTGAGGAAGGAGAGGTTGTTTTTCCAAAAGAACCAATTTTAAGAGTTGAAGCACCTATAATTGAAGCACAGATTCTTGAAAGTATTATTTTAAACATTATAAATTTTCAAACACTCATTGCAACAAAGACAGCGAGAATTTTTGAGGCGTCACGTGGAAGGGCAATACTTGAATTTGGTTTAAGAAGGGCTCAAGGAATAGATGGATCAATTTCAGGAGCAAGAGCATCATTTATTGGAGGGGCAGTAGCAACTTCAAATACACTTTCTGGAAAAATTTTCAATATTCCAGTAAAAGGAACAATGGCACATTCATGGGTTATGAGTTTTAGAAAAGAAATTGAAGCATTCAAAAAATATGCTGAACTCTATCCAAATTCAACAATTCTTCTTGTTGATACTTATGATACAAAGAAGGGAATAAGAAATGCTATTGAAATTTTTAAGATTTTAAGAAAAAAAGGAATAAGGAATTTTGGAATAAGGCTTGATAGTGGAGACCTTGAATATTTAAGTAAAGAGACAAGAAGAATACTTGATAAAGAGGGTTTTAAAGAGGCAAAGATTGTTGTTTCAAATGAACTTGATGAATACATTATAAATCAACTTATTGAGAATAATTCTCCAATAGATTTTTTTGGTGTTGGAACAAAACTTATAACAGGAAATCCAGATGCTTCTTTAAGCGGAGTTTATAAAATTGTTGCAAAGAAAGAGGGAAAAAAAATTACTCCTGTTATTAAAATTTCTGATAATCCTGAAAAGATTACACTTCCGGGAATAAAGAATACAACAAGATTTTTCAGTGAAAAAGGAGAGATGCTGTTT
>QMOP01000174.1 GCA_003650255.1 Caldisericota bacterium | reverse complement strand
GTGGAAGGAGTTATCAGTGGAGAAGAGTATGGTTTTTATTTCCGGTCCAAGGCAAGTTGGAAAGACAACACTTGCAAAATTTATAGCGAATAGATTTGAAAATAGTATATATTTTAACTGGGACAGGTTTGACCATAAGAAATTATTTGCTAAGAATCCATTATTTTTTGAAGATATTAATCGCAAGGATGAATCAATTCCTCTTGTGATTTTTGATGAGATTCATAAGTATCGGGGATGGAAAAATTACCTTAAAGGAGTATATGACCAGTTTGCAGATGATTATAAATTTTTAGTGCTTGGAAGTGGAATGCTTGATGTTTATCAAAAAGGTGGGGATTCACTTGCTGGAAGATATCTCCAATTTCACCTCTTTCCTTTTACTGTTGGAGAACTGACAGAGAAGAGAAGAAATGTTAAAGATTTTTTAAAAAATCCCATTTCCAATTTTGATATAAATGATGTAAATATTACAAGGGAAATTTGGAGTAATCTTTTTCAGTTTGGAGGTTTTCCAGAACCATTTTTGAAGTCAAAGAAAAGGTTTTATATGAAATGGATAAGAGGGTATTTTTCTCAAATAGTTAGAGAAGATATAAGAAATTTTGCTGACATAAAATATATTGACCAGATGGAAGTAATGCTTGCCATGTTGCCATTTAAGGTTGGAAGTCCTCTCTCTATAAATAATATTGCTGAAGACATTGGAGTGAGTTTTGGCACTGTTAAAGAATGGTTGAAATTGCTTGAAATTTTTTATGTTGTTTTTAGAATTTCTCCCTGGACAAAGAAAATATCAAGAGCGATTTTAAAAGAAAAGAAACTTTATCTTTACAATTATCCAGAGGTTTCTGATGAATCTTTCAGATTTGAGAATATGGTAGCACTTGAACTTTTAAGAGTGGTATATAATTTAAATGAAATGGGTTTTGGCAAGTTTAATCTGCACTATATCAGAAATAAAGATAAAGAAGAGGTGGATTTTTTAATTGTTGAGAATAATAGACCTTTTCTCTTGATAGAGGCAAAATCTTCTGAAGATGTGCCATCCAGAAGTTTAAAAATGTTTCAAAATATTTTAAATATCCCTGCTGTTCAACTGGTAAATAAAGAGAATGTTTTTAAATATTTCAAAAATGGAAAAAATAGAATTTTAGTAGTGACAGCCCATAGATGGTTGTCATCTATTTAATATGAAAAGGGTTGCTTTAATTCTTGCAGGTGGAAAAGGAACAAGGTTGTGGCCTCTTTCAAGGGAGAAGTTTCCAAAATTTTTTCTTAAGTTTGAAAAGGATAAGAGTTTAATTCAGGAATCTTTTTTGAGATTAAAAGGGTTTTTTGATGTTAAAGATATATTTATTGCTTCTGGAGGTGAGTATAGATATTTGATAAAGCAGGAAATTGAAAGGTTAGGTTTCAAATATCCTTTGGAAAATATTTTACCAGAGCCAGTTTCAAGAAATACCTGCTCGGCAATAACACTTGGAGCGTTTTATTTTAAAAATAGATTCAAAGATGCTATTATGTCTGTTTTTCCTGCTGACCATATTATTAAACCGTATTCTGTTTTTCATAAAGCATTGGAAAAAGCAAATTCTTGTGCTTTAAGAGACTTTCTTGTTACTCTTGGGATTAAACCAGATTATCCTGCAACTGGATATGGGTATATTAAGGCTAAAGTGGCAAGGCTAAAGGCTAAAAATAAAAAGGCTAAAGTGGCAAGCCCGCCTGACCGTCGGGCAGGGCTAAAGGCTAAAAAATATTATGAGGTGGAGAGATTTATAGAAAAACCAGATATAAAAAAAGCAAAGAGGTTTTTAAAGGAAGGAGGTTATTACTGGAATGCAGGAATATTTGTTTTTAAAGTTTCAAAGATTTTAAGTGAGATTGAAAAATTTATGCCTGAAATTTACAATAAATTTCAAAAATGGAATGGAAAGGATTTTACTTATTTGGAAAAGATATATACGGATTTGCCGGATATATCAATTGATTATGCAGTGATGGAGAAATCAAAAGATATTGCCCTTGTTCCTTTTTCTGGTATCTGGAGTGATGTTGGATGTTTTGAAGAATTCTATAAGATTTTAAAAAAGGATAAATCTGGAAATGTTATATCTGGCAGGGTTTTAAATATAGATAGTAAAAATTCGTTTCTTTTAAGTGATGAAGAAAGGCAACTTGTTACTCTGGGAGTTAATAATTTAGTAGTGATTAATACAAAGGATGCAACTCTGGTTATGAAGAATGGAGAAGGGCAGAAAGTTAAGAAAGTTTTTGAGATTTTAAAGAATGACATTGTTACAAAAGAACATAAACTGGTTATAAAACCGTGGGGTTGGTATAAAGTTTTAGAAGATAAACCAGGTTATAAAGTTAAAATTTTAGGAGTAAATCCAGGAGAAAGATTGAGTCTCCAAAAACACAAATATAGAGATGAAAACTGGATTGTTATAAAAGGTGAAGCGATTGTAACTCTGGATAAAAAAAATATTCGTTTAAAAGAGGGAGAGAGTGTAAATATTCCAAGAGGAGTTTTACATAGGGTATATAACCCCGATAGAAAAAGAATACTTGAGATTCTTGAATTATCCCGCGGAGAAGTTATTATAGAGGAGGACATTATAAGATTGGAAGATAAGTATGAGAGATAAATTACTCTAAGGTAACCGAGTTTATGGATAAGCAATTAAATTTAAATAAGAAGGTTTCTCTTTTATATTTTTTTTGGTTGCTTTCTCTTTGGGTAAGTATGAAGTTTCTTAATAGTTTTCTTCTACTATTTTTAACCCTCTTAGGGATACTATTGGTAATCTATAGTTTTGTTCCATTTTTATTGTTATCTTCAATTGGATTAATGGTTCCTTTTGGAATTTCGCAGGATTTAGTAGGGGATTTCACAGTCTATTCTCCTGAGCTTATCATTTTTGTTTCTGCAATTGGGTGGTTTGTATATGGGATAAAGAGAAGAAAATTGTTTTCTTATTTTAAAGAGTTGAATATTTGGATTATCTTTTTCTGTGTGCTTTTTCTTTCTCTTATTGGCACTTTTTCTTTATCCTCAGGCATTAAAGAGATTTTGAGATGGGGAGAGGTTTTT
>QMOP01000173.1 GCA_003650255.1 Caldisericota bacterium | reverse complement strand
GAAGTGTTTTTAAAGAAAAAGAGGAACTTAAAAAAGAAATAGAAGGATTAAGAAGTAAAAATGAGGAATATGAGAGGATGTTAGAGAGAATAGAGGGAGAAAGGAATAGATTTGAGAAGATGCTTAAAGAAAGAGAGGAAAGGATTGAGGAGATTGAGAAGGAACTCAAGGAAAAAGAGGAAGAGGAAGAAAGATTGAGGGAGGAGTTAAGAAAGAAAGGGAATTTATTAAGGGAAATAAATGATGAGTTGAAAAATAAGGAAGATGAAATAGCAAAGATAAATGAAGAAAAGGAGAAATTTTTTAATCTTTTAAATGAGTATGAAGGGAAAATAAAGGAATTGGAGGGAGAAAAAGAAGTACTTAATAAAGAAATTGGCAAATTGAGAGAAGAGGTTGAAGAGAAATTAAAGAAAAAAGAAAGGGATATAATTGAGTTGAATAAACTTCTTCACAAAGAAAAGGAAAGGAGAGAAGAACTCGAAAAAGAAAGGGAAGTTATTAAGAAAAGAATGGATGATATTCTTAAGGAGAGTGATAAGTTAAAAAGGAAAGAGGAGAAAGGAAGGAAGATTTTGAGGTATTCAAGTAAAAAGATTCTTGACTATCAGAATAGAATTTCAAATTTGAAGGATACTCTCAAAAAAATGGAAGAGGAAAGAAGTAAAGAGGAACAAGAAAAACTCAGACTTCTTGATGAGTTGAGGGAAAAAGGGAGGGAGCTTGCTGAGGTGAAGAATCAACTAAAGGAAACACTTGATTTCGCTTCAAAATTAAGGCATGAAGTTGAGGATTTGAAAAAGGAGATTAAAGAGAAAGAAGAACTTGAAGATAAGTTGAAGAGTATTTTTAAAGATGTAAAAATTAAGGAGAAGGAAATAGAGGGATTGAAAAAGGAAGTAAAGAAGTTAAAGGATGAAAATGAAGAGTTAAAGTTTGAACTAAAACGAGCAAAGATTGAAACTGTATTTATGAAACCAAAGAAAGGAGTTAAAAAATATAAATGTTCAAAATGTGGTGGAGTTGTTACTGAAGAGGATAAAGTTTGCCCTCACTGTGGAGCAAGATTTTCTTAAGATTTTTTTATAGCATTAAAAGGACAGATATTATAACAGGCAGAACACTTTATACATAAATCCTGTTTAATTTTATGAACTTTCCTTCTCTCTCCTTCTATTGCATTAACAGGACATACATTTTTACAGAGTGTACATCCAGTGCATTTTTCTTCAATTATTTCAAATTTTATTAAACTTCTACATACGCCAGCAGGACACTTTTTGTTTCTTATGTGTTCAAGATACTCATTTTTGAAATACTTTAATGTTGTAAGAACTGGATTTGGTGCTGTCTGTCCAAGTCCGCAGAGAGCAATCTGCTTAATCATATTTGCAAGATTTTCAAGTTTAATTAAATCATCCTCATCTGCTTTTCCCTCAGTAATTCTTTCTAAAATCTCAAGCATCCTTTTTGTTCCTTCCCTGCAGGCAACACATTTTCCACAACTTTCTTTTTGAGTAAAAGAAAGAAAATATTTTGCAATATCAACCATACATGTGTTTTCATCAAGTAGTATAAGACCTCCACTTCCCATAATAGCGCCAAGGGATGTTAATTTTTCATAATCAACTTCTACATCAAAAAGTTCTTTTGGAATACATCCACCAGATGGCCCACCAATCTGAATTGCCTTTATATTTTCTCCTTTTGCAATTTCAACTAAATCCTTTATTTTTGTCCCTATTGGAACCTCAATTAAACCTACTCTTTTTGCTTTACCTGCAAGAGCGAAAACCTTGGTGTTTATAAAATTTTCTCCTTTGTTTATTACTATTGGAACATTTGCAAGTGTTTCAACATTATTTATAACAGTTGGCATTCCAAATAATCCTTTTTCTACTGGAAAAGGAGGTCTGAGATAAGGCATTCCTCTTTTCCCTTCAATTGATTGAATTAAAGCTGTCTCCTCTCCACATACAAATGCACCTGCACCTTTTACAATTTCAATACTGTAGTTTTCTGGAATGATTTTTAGTTTTTTTGCCTGTTTTATTGCAATTTCAACTCTTTTAACTGCAAGTGGATACTCTTCTCTTATATAAAATATTCCTGTTTTTGCGCCAATTACTTTCATTCCAATTAACATTCCTTCAAGAACAAGATGTGGATTTCCTTCTAATATACTTCTATCCATAAATGCTCCAGGATCTCCTTCATCAGCATTGCAGATTAAGAATTTAGTTGAGAGTTGAGAGTTGAGAGCTGAGAGTTGCCATTTTTTCCATGTTGGAAAACCAGCCCCTCCCCTTCCCCTTAAATTGGATTTTTTCAGTATTTCAATAATCTCCATTGGTTTCATTTTCTTTGCCTTTTCCCATGCAGAATATCCTCCATTTTTTATATAATCTTTTATCTTTTCAGGATTTATTTTTCCAATTAAAGAAAGAACCTGCCTTTTCTGTAATGAGAAGAAACTATAATCAAGGAATCTTCCTTCTTCTGGATGTTTTTTAGTTTCTTTTATCTCATTTAGAATTTTTTTTATTTTTTTAATATCAACATTTGAATACATTATCCTTTTCCCATTCATTTCAATTTCAACAACTGGCTCTACATAACAGTTTCCAGAACAACCAGTTTTTTCAACATTTAGATTTTTTGATTTTAAAAACTTATAAATTTTGTCCGCTCCTCTTGCAATTCCACAGGAAGAAAGGCCGACATAAAATTTTACTCCCTTAATATCAATCTTTTCCTTTTCAAAAGTTTCCTCTTCTATTTTCTTTTCCTCTTTAATTTTTTCTATCAATCTTTTAATTTTATCAACTGTGCAGTTTCCTATAATTTTATCATCAATTACAGCAACAGGAGCAATTGAACAGCATCCAAGACATGCGACCCTTTGAAGTGTGAATCTTCCATCAGGAGTTGTTTCTCCTATATCTATACCGAGTATTTCTTTTACTGCATTTAAAATATTTTCTCCTCCTTTTACATGGCATGCTGTTCCCTGACATATTGAAATTATATGTTTTCCTCTTTTTTCAAGGAAAAAACCATGATAGAATGTAGCAACTCCATAAATTCTTGAAGCAGGAATAT
>QMOP01000172.1 GCA_003650255.1 Caldisericota bacterium | reverse complement strand
TTCCGATCCCTTCTTCAAAAATATTCTTCCAGATCTTAAAAATATTGAGTAAAAAATCATTTATCTATTCTTCTTATAAACCTCATCCGGTTCAAATTTTTTTTCTTCAAAAATAATCCATTTACCATTTTCATATTTTCTGAAGAAACAACTCTCATAACCTTCATGACATGCAGGACCTTTTGGTTTTACTAAGATTAAAAGTGTATCCTCATCACAGTCAATCTGTATTTCAACTACTTCCTGAAAATTTCCTGACTCTTCACCTTTTATCCATATCTTTTTTCTTGAACGGGAAAAAAATGTTGCTCTTTTTGTCTTAACTGTCTTCTCAAATGCTTCCTCATTCATGTAAGCAAGCATGAGGACCTTTTTTGTATCATAGTCCTGAACTATAACAGGAATAAGACCATCCTTGTTGAACTTCATATACCCCCCTAAGAATCTATAAATATACACAAAAAGCAGTCCCCTGAAAAAGGCTTTGCGAGCGAGGACATGAGACATTCCACCCCGCCTGACAGTAAGCGGGCAGGCCTGCCTGCCGGCAGGCAGGCGCTGAAGAGAGCGAGCCACATACGTGAGCGTCCCCTGAGGGGAAAACCGCCCTTCCTTTTCGCGATCTGAAGAGAGCTGTTTTTCTCATTTTCTTACTGAGATACCATTTCTTGAAAGATAATTTTTCAGTCCTTTAATGCTTAAGATTCCAAAATGAAAAAGGGATGCAGCAAGTGCTGCAGAAGCAGTTGTCTTCTTAAAAACCTCTAAGAAATGTTCCTTCTTTCCTGCTCCACCAGATGCAATGACAGGGATTGAAACAGAAGTTGAAACTCTTTTTGTAAGTTCTATATCATATCCAAGCTTTGTTCCGTCTCTGTCCATTGATGTGAGTAATATCTCTCCTGCACCTAATTCTTCAACTCTCTTTGCCCAACTAACTGCATCAATTCCTGTTGGAACTCTTCCTCCATGAGTATAAACCTCCCATTTTTTATCACTAACTTTCTTTGCATCAATTGCAACAACAATACACTGACTTCCAAACTCCTTACTTGCATTTTTTACAAGGACTGGATTTTTTACACAAGCAGTGTTTATTGAAACCTTATCTGCTCCTGCTTTTAGAATCTTTCTTATATCATTTAAATTCCTTATTCCTCCACCAACAGTAAAAGGAATAAACAAAACCTCACTTGTTCTTTTAACAACATCAAGCATAATCTTTCTTCCTTCATGAGAAGCAGTTATATCAAGAAAAACTACCTCATCTGCTCCTTCTTCGTTGTATCTTAAAGCGACCTCCACTGGGTCCCCAGCATCCCTTAAATTCTTAAATTTCACTCCCTTTACAACCCTTCCTTTATCAACATCAAGACAAGGTATAATTCTCTTTGCAAGCATTAGTTTTGATACTTCCTTACAGATTCTTTTAAGTCAATCAATCCATCATAAATTGCCCTTCCTATTATAACCCCATAAGGAGAAATCTTCTTTAATTTCTCTAAATCCTCACAAGAAGCAACCCCACCTGCAATTATGCATCTTAGCGGTTTTGAGAACTTAATAACTTCCTTAATTCTTTCAAAATTAATTCCTTTAAGTGTTCCATCTCTTGAAACTTGAGTAAAAATTATTTCCTCAACTCCAATATCTTTAATTTCTTTTATAAAATCCTCACTCTTCATTAATGCTTTCTCCTTCCATCCGGAAACACAAACATTTCCATCCTTTTCATCAACACTTACACATATTCTTTCTTTTCCAAAAATCTTTATTGCATCTTTCAAAAAATCTGTTTTAAAAAAAGCAGCAGTTCCAAGAACAGCTTTATCTATTCCTGCATCAATTACCATTTTAAGTAAATCCATATTTCTTATTCCACCACCAAAATCAACCTCAATATCAATACTCTCCCTTATTTTTTTTACAACCTCAAAATTCTGAAATCTACCTTTAAAAGCACCATCAATATCAACAATATGAATTCTTTTAACACCACTTGCCTTGAAGAGTTTAGCAACAAAAACTGGGTCTTCTGAATAAACAATCTCATTTTCAAGTTTCCCCTCAACAAGACGAACACATTTCCCGCCTCTTAAATCAATAGAAGGTATTATAAGCATCCTACCATTTTAAAAAAATTTTTTAAAAATTTAAGCCCTATTACTCCTGATTTCTCAGGATGAAATTGAGTTGCTATTATATTATTCTTGCAAATTGAGGATGCAAAGTGCACTCCATATTTTGTCTCTGTCAAAATCAAACTTTTATCTTCTGGAACACAATAATAAGAGTGGACAAAATAAAAAAAACTTTTATCAGGTATACCTTCAAAAATCTTCCTTTGCTCTCTTTTTATAATAACCTCATTCCACCCCATATGAGGAATTTTCAAATTTTTACCTCTAAAACCTCTGACATTTCCTTTTATCAATCCAAGTCCATTTTTTCTACCTTCTTCACTTTTTTCAAATAAAAGTTGCATTCCAAGACATATTCCAAGAAATGGTTTTCCATTTAAAACTTCATCAATAAGAGTATCCTTAATTCCCCTTTCCTCAAGCCCTTTCATTCCTCTATCAAAAGAACCAACTCCTGGTAAAACTATCACTTTTGATTTTTTAATGGTATTTTTTGAAGTTGTAAGAACCGCTTTCAAACCAAGATACTCAATTGCTTTTATAACACTTCTTAAATTTCCAACTCCCATATCAATAACACCAATCATAATTTACCTTTTGTTGAAGAAACCCCTTTTCTTTCTATTTTCAGAGCATCCTTTATACAAACAGCAAAACCTTTAAAAATCGCCTCTGCTATGTGATGATTACTTCTTCCTCTTTCCTTTCTTATATGAAGTGTTATCCTTGCCTCATTTACAACTGCATTGAAAAAATCCTCTATTAAATTGAAATCAAAACTCTCACTTTTATTTTTAAGAAACTTAACATCAAAATTAAGATAACTTCTTCCTGAGATATCAATAGAACAGAGAACAAGTGCTTCATCCATTGGAAGAAAGATTGAGGAAAATCTCTTTATCCCCCTTCTTTCCTTAACTATCTTATTCAGCGCCTTGCCTAAAACAATCCCTATGTCCTCTGT